>JACCSD010000257.1 GCA_013813185.1 Burkholderiaceae bacterium | reverse complement strand
AATGCCTGGCGGGAGTGAGCAAATCCGAGCGCGACGGCGCACGGTTGATATTGACCGCCTCGGGCGGCCCCTTTCTGAAGCGCGACGATCTCGACGGCGTGACTCCCGACGAAGCGTGCGCGCACCCGAAGTGGGTGATGGGAAGAAAAATTTCGGTCGATTCGGCCACGCTGATGAACAAGGGGCTCGAAGTCATCGAGGCGAGCTGGCTGTTCGGCATCCCGCCCGATCGGATCGACATCGTGATTCACCCGCAAAGCGTGATTCACTCGATGGTCGAATTCAGCGACGGCTCCGTATTGGCGCAGATGGGGACACCGGACATGCGTACGCCGCTGGCGTATGCCCTGGCGTGGCCCGAGCGCATTGCCAGCGGTGCGCGGCGGTTGGATTTTGCGAACGCGGGACCGTTGACGTTCGAGACACCCGACCGGCGACAGTTTCGCTGCCTCGACTATGCGTATGCGTCACTGCGCCGTGGCGGTGCCGCCAGCGTCGTGTTGAACGCCGCCAATGAAATTGCGGTCCAAGCGTTCCTGGAGGAGCGCTTGCGCTTCACCGACATTGCACCGACGATCGAACAGATGCTCGGATCCTTCGATCCTCCCGCGCCGAACGATATCGACGATGTATTGATGATTGACCGCGAAGCGCGCGAGCGTGCGCGAGAACTGATAGTCGAAAAGGTCCCATGAACTTGTTGACGGCGATCGCCGCATTTTTGGTCACGCTCGGCATCCTGGTCGTGATCCACGAATACGGGCACTACTGGGTCGCCAAGAAAGCGGGCGTCAAGGTATTGCGCTTTTCGATCGGCTTCGGCCGTCCGCTCGCGCGCTGGGTGCGCGGCGCCGACCGCACGGAGTGGGTGGTGGCCGCCTTGCCGCTCGGCGGCTACGTGCGCATGCTCGACGAGCGTGATCCGGAGTGCCAGCCGATCGCGGCGGCTGATCTGCCGCGCGCGTTCAACCGGCAGCCGGTCGCAAAACGAATTGCGATCGTGATCGCGGGCCCGGTGGCCAATCTATTGCTCGCAGTCGCCGTGTACTGGTTTCTGAGCGTCGTCGGCGTGTTCGAGCCAAGTGCTGTTGTCGGGACCCCGGCACCGCAGAGCGCCGCAGCGCGGGCCGGCTTGTTGACCGGCGACACCGTGGTCGGAGTCGCCGGCAACCCGGTGCGGTCGTGGAACGAGCTGCGTTGGTTGCTGTTGCAGCGCGCGGTGTCGACCGAGCCCATCGACCTCGAAGTGGAAGGCACCGATGGAAGCCGCCGCGAATTGACGGTGCAGCCGCGCTCGCTCACACCCGAAGAGCTCGATGGCGACTTGATCGGTCGACTGGGCTTTGTGCTGTTTCAAGGGCCGACGCGCATTGGCCAGGTCACTGAAGCCAGCCCGGCTGCACAGGCGGGACTGCAGACCGGTGACCGCGTCGTTTCGGTCGACGGAGAACCGATTGCAACGGCTGCTCGATTGCGTTCCTTGATTCGTGCTTCGGCCGACAAACCGATGGAGCTCGGCGTCGAACGCGAAGAGAGATTGATTCGGCTGCGAGTCACCCCTGCGCTGATCACTGACGGTGAAAATTCGTTCGGACGCATCGGTGCCGAGCTGAGCGATCGGCTGCCGCCGATCAAGGTGCAATACGGTCCGCTAGAGAGCATTCCGCGCGCGGTTGAAAAGACAGCCGACACGGCCGTGTTCTCGCTGAAGATGCTCGGCAAGATGTTGACGGGCGAAGCGTCGTGGAAAAATCTGTCGGGGCCGGTGACGATCGCCGATTACGCGGGACAGACGGCGCGCATTGGACTCGCCGCCTTTCTCGGATTTCTCGCTCTCGTATCGATCAGTCTTGCAGTGTTGAATCTGTTACCGATTCCGATGCTCGATGGCGGACACCTGCTGTACTATCTGATCGAAATTTTCAAGGGTAGCCCGCCTTCAGATTGGGTCGTCGAGTGGGGACAGCGCGCTGGCGTTGCATTACTAGGACTGCTCACGATACTGGCGCTTTACAACGACGTGTTGCGGCTGCTTCCTGATTTCGTCAGACAATAAATTTAGACGGGGACAGTCATTTGAATCGCCGCGTTGAAGCCTGGCGCAGCAAGCCCGCAACTTTGCGCCCGGCGTTTCGACCGGTCATGCGCCATATTGCCGCTGCCGTCTTTGCCACCTGGTGCGTGTCCGCCTCTGCACAGGAGTTCGTCGTGCGCGATATTCGCGTTGAAGGAGTGCAGCGGACCGAGGCCGGCACCGTTTTTTCGTATCTTCCGATTCGCGTTGGCGACCGTTTCGATGCCGACCGCGGCACGCAGGCGATTCGCGCGCTTTACGCGAGCGGCTTGTTCAAGGATGTGCGGCTCGAGGTCGACGGCGACGTGCTGGTCGTGATCGTCGACGAGCGTCCGGCGATTTCGGCGATCGATCTGACGGGCGTGACCGAGTTCGAAAAAGACCAGGTGCTGAAATCGCTGCGCGACGTCGGCCTGGCCGAAGGCCGCATTTTCGATCGCTCCCTGCTCGAGCGCGCCGAACAGGAGCTGCGCCGGCAATACCTGTCGCGCGGTCTTTACGGCGTCGACGTCAAGACCACGGTGACGCCGATCGAGCGCAACCGTGTCAACGTGTCGATCGCGGCCATTGAAGGCGAGATCTCGCGCATTCGCTCGATCGCGTTTACCGGCAACACCGTATTTGGCGATGGAGTGCTGCGCAGCCAGATGGAGCTTTCCACTCCAAACTGGCTCTCCTGGTACACCAAGCGCGATCAGTATTCGCGGCAGAAACTGTCCGCCGATCTGGAGTCGGTCCGCTCGTACTACCTGAATCGCGGCTATCTCGACTTCAAGATTGATTCGGTGCAGGTATCGATCAGTCCCGACAAGCGCGACATTTTTGTATCGATCAACGTGGCCGAGGGCGAGCGTTACAACATCTCGGGCGTCAAGTTGACCGGCGAGCTGCTCGGTCTCGAAGAAGAGCTGCAGCCGCTGGTCGATATCAAGCCGGGCGAGGTGTTCAGCGCCGAGCGCGTGAACGCCGTCGCCAAGCGCGTCACCGATCGCATGAGCACGCTGGGTTACGCATTCGCAACCGCCAATCCGAACCCGGAGCCCGATCGCGAAAAGCGCCAGGTGGCATTTACGATCGTCGTCGACCCGGGCCGGCGCGTCTACGTGCGCCGCGTCAATATCGCCGGCAACAACCGAACGCGCGACGAAGTGATACGGCGCGAAGTGAGGCAGTACGAAAGTGCGTGGTTCGATTCGGATCGGGTGCGGCTGTCGCGCGACCGGATCGATCGCCTGGGCTTTTTCGAATCGGTCACCGTCGATACGCCCGCAGTGCCGTCGGCGCCCGATCAGGTCGACGTCAATGTCACGGTGAAGGAGCGCGCGACCGGCAACATTCAGATCGGCGCCGGCTATTCGAGCGCCGAAG
>JACCSD010000238.1 GCA_013813185.1 Burkholderiaceae bacterium | reverse complement strand
AAACCGCCATCAAGGCGGCACGCCGCTGGGGCTATCGCATCAAAGGCATCGCCGATGATCGCGCGAACATCGTCGTTGCAAACGGGAATTTTCACGGCCGCTCGACCACGATCGTCGGCTTCTCGACCGAACCGGCATATCGCGCGGATTTCGGTCCATTCGCGCCGGGCTTTCGCCACTTTGACTTCGGCGACATCGAATCGCTACGGGCCGCGATCGATGACGAAACCTGCGCGGTCCTGATCGAACCGATCCAGGGTGAAGCGGGCATCGTATTGCCGCCCGCGGGGTTCTTGCGCGCGGCGCGCGAGCTCGCCGACGAGCGCAACGTCCTGTTGATCCTGGACGAGATTCAGTCCGGCCTCGGCCGCACCGGCGAGTGGTTCGCCTACATGCACGAAGGCATTCGCCCCGATGGCGTGATCGTCGGCAAGGCGCTCGGCGGTGGATTGCTGCCCGTATCCGCGTTCGTTGCGATCAACTCGGTGATGGATCTGCTCGAGCCAGGTAGCCATGGCTCGACCTTCGGCGGGAATCCGCTGGCGGCGCGCGTAGGCCGCGAGGCGCTCGCCGTGATCGAGGATGAGCAGCTCGTTGAACGCAGCCGCCAACTCGGCGTGCATCTGTTGTCTCGCTTGCGCAATCTGTCGTCACCGCTGATTCGCGCCGTGCGCGGACGCGGGCTATGGGTCGGCGTCGAGCTCGCCGCGAGCGTTTCGGCGCGCAAAGTCGCCGAACGAATGGCAGCGCTCGGAGTGTTGACCAAGGACACGCACGAAACGGTAATTCGGTTCGCGCCACCGTTGACGATCGACCGCGAGGCGCTCGACTGGGGTATCGACGTGTTCGCCGCCGTGCTATCGGAATTCGGTCCGCGCGGCGAACCGTTTGACGAACAAAGCGCGACCCGATTGACAGAGACAACCAAGCCGACTGCCGCTCACTTGATGATGAGCGCGCCCGAGCACTTCGAGGTCAGCTACACGATCAACCCGTGGATGCAGCCGTCGCAGTGGTCGGTGTCGCCGAAGAAGCTGGCGGGCGATGCGAAGCGGGGCTGGAACCAGCTCAAGAAAACGTATGAACGCCTCGGTGCGCAGATCGAAGTGCAGGAGCCCGTTGCGGGATTACCGGACATGGTCTTTACCGCCAATGCGGCGGTGGTGCTCGATCGCAAAGTGTTGCTGGCGCGCTTCTTGTGTGCCGAGCGGCAGGGCGAAGAAGTGCATAACCGGAACTTCTTCGAAGCACTGCGCGAGCGCGGCGCCGTCGATCAGATCGTCGAACCCCCCGCCGGCCAGTTCTTCGAAGGCGCAGGTGACGCGATCTGGGATGCAACGCGGCGCTTGATCTGGACTGGCTATGGGCAGCGCTCGAGCCGCGATATGTTCCGCACCATCGAAGAGTTGTACGGCGTGCCGGCGATTGCTCTGGAACTCATCGACGCTCGGTTCTATCACTTGGACACGTGCTTCTGCGTACTCTCGGGGGGCGACGTGCTGTGGTATCCGGCTGCGTTCTCAGCCAGCGCAGCACGCGCAGTGCGCGAGATCGTGGGCGAAAACAAACTGATCGAGGCGACCGATGAAGATGCGCTTCACCTCGGCGTGAACTCAGTGTGCATCGGGCGCGAAGTCGTCATGTGCCATGCATCGGCTCCAACGCTGGCCGCACTCACGGCGCGCGGTTATCACGTCAACATCGTGCCGCTGAATTCGTTCAATCGCTCTGGCGGCGCTGCATATTGCCTCACCTTGAGGCTGGACAATACGACGCTGACCGAAAGGCCGGGTGCATTTGGGAAAATGCCCCGCGCCGCTTAGCGCGACGGTCGTCGTCGACCATCGCAAGCGGCTGATCTAATCGCGATGAGCGAGAAGCGTCAAATGAATGCCTTGGATCCTCGCGTGACTCCGAGCGAGATCGTGCGCCACCTGAACCAGTACGTCATCGGTCAGGACGAAGCCAAGAAGACGTTGGCCGTTGCCGTTTATGCGCACTATCAGAAGCTAGCCCTGTCGCGTGACGAAGGGCTGGAGATCACGAAGAGCAATGTGCTGCTGGTGGGCCCGACGGGCACCGGCAAGACGCTGCTATGCGAATCGCTCGCGCGCCTGCTGAAAGTTCCGTTCGTCACTGCAGACGCCACGTCACTCGCCCAATCGCGCTACGTCAACGATGAGATCCAGGCCATCCTCGAGCGCTTGCATGACAAGGCCGAAGGCGAGGTGGGGCGCACCCAGCACGGCATCGTGTTCATCGACGAGATCGACAAGCTGAAGACGGCCTCGGCCGCTTCGGATCGCGGTCCCTCAGGCGAAAGCGTTCAGCATGCGTTGCTGAAGATCATGGAAGGCGCACCGGTGCGGCTTGCGAGCGGCGAGTATCTCGACACGACGCACGTTCTGTTCATCTGCGGCGGAGCGTTCGTCGGTCTCAACGCAATCATGTCGAACAACCAGGGGTTCGGGTTCGTTGCCACTTCCGAAGAGGACAATCGGCGGATGCTCGAGCGGCTGAACGAACGTGTAAAGCCGACCGACCTGGTCGAGTTCGGCCTGATCCCGGAATTCAGCGGGCGACTCACCACCGTTGCGCGACTGCGCGACCTGTCGCGCGACATGCTGGTCCGGATCATGACCGAGCCGCGCAACTGCATCTACCGGCAGTTCCAGGCCATCCTCAAGGTTCAGGGGGTCGACCTGGTCGTCGCGCCGCGCGCGTTCGAAGAGATTGCCGACCTGGCCGTCGAGTACAAGTCGGGCGCGCGCAGCCTGCGCGGATTGTTCGAAGAACTGATCGCTCCCGTGCTGTACGCCGTGCCCGATCACCCGGAAATCAGGCGCGTCGAACTGTCATCGATCTTTGCCGAGCCGCGCTACCTCCGCGCAGGCTGACGCTTACCACTTCGGCTTGCGTTTCTCCATGAACGCCTGCACGCCTTCCTGCGCAGACTCGTCGATCATGTTGCACGCCATCGTCTGGCCGGCCAGCTGGTATGCGGCTTCGATGCCGGTTTCGAGTTGCCGATAGAACAGGTCTTTACCCATCGCAACCGCCGAGCCGGGCTTCGACAGGATTGAAGCGATCACCTTCTCGATTTCCGCATCGAGCTGATCGGCCGGAACAACACGATTGACCAGCCCGCGCTCGCGCGCGGTGGCGGCGTCGATGAAATCGCCGGTGACCAGCATTTCAAACGCGTGCTTCCGCCCAACGTTGCGGCTCAAGGCGACGCCGGGGGTAGAGCAGAACAATCCCACGTTGATGCCCGACACTGCAAATCTCGCGTCGGCTGACGCGACTGCGAGGTCGCACATCGCGACCAGCTGGCAGCCGGCGGCCGTCGCAACGCCGTGCACGCGCGCCATGACCGGCGCGTGCAGTCGTTGAATCGTCATCATCAGCCTCGTGCACTGCGCGAACAAGCGCTGGTAGTACTCGAGCGAAGGATTCGCCTTCATCTGCTTCAGGTCATGACCGGGACAAAACGCCTTGCCCTGTGCGCCGATGACGACCGCGCGTATCGATTCGTCGTCGTCCAGCGCTTCGAGTTCGGTTTGCAGCGCCGCCATCATTTCCTGCGACAGCGCGTTGAATTGCTGCGGACGGTTCAGCGTCAACGTGGCCACTCCGCGCTCGTCGCGCGTGGTCAACACGTACTGTTCTGCCATCGGTGCGTTCATTGATACTCCTAAGTGTCGATCGCCGCAGCGGACTTCACTTGCTGGCGCAGCAGGAACTTTTGGATCTTGCCGGTCGATGTCTTCGGCAGCGCACCGAAAACGATGCGCTTCGGCATTTTGAACCTGGCCAGGTATTGACGGCAATGGTTCAGCACATCGGCTTCGGTCAACACAGCGCCGTCTTTCCGTTCGACGAACGCGCACGGCACCTCGCCCCAGCGCGGATCGGGCTGCGCGACGACAGCTGCCGCGACGACCGCCGGATGCCGGTACAACGCGTCCTCCACTTCGATCGAAGAAATGTTTTCCCCTCCCGAAATGATGATGTCCTTGCTGCGGTCCTTGATGCGCAAGTAACCGTCAGGATGTACGACTGCGAGATCGCCGGTGTGAAACCAGCCGCCGCGAAACGCCTCGGTAGTGGCCGCTTCATTCTTCAGATATCCCTTCATCATGATGTTGCCGCGAAACATGATTTCGCCGATCGTTTCGCCGTCGGCCGGAACCGGTTGCATCGAATCGGGGTCGAGCACCGCCACCGCTTCTTCAAGCGTGTAGCGCACGCCCTGGCGGCCGTTTCTCATCGCACGCTCGCCCACGTCGAGCTCGGCCCACTCGGGCTGCTTCGCGCACACGGTCGCCGGGCCATACACCTCGGTCAGCCCGTACACATGCGTCAGGTCGAACCCCATTCGATCCATGCCTTCGATCATCGAAGCCGGCGGCGCGGCCGCGGCGACCATCGCGTGCACCTTGTGTGTGATGCCCTCCTTCATTGCGTCGGGCGCACTGATCAGCAGCGAATGCACGATCGGGGCGCCGCAATAGTGCGTGACCTTGTACTCACGGATCGCGTCGAAGATCGCTTGCGCATCGACCTTGCGCAGGCAAACGTGAGTGCCAGCCATCGCCGCAATCGTCCAAGGAAAACACCAGCCGTTGCAGTGGAACATCGGCAGCGTCCACAGGTACACCGGGTGGTGCGGCATCGCCCAGACGAGTACGTTTGAGACGGCATTGGTGTACGCGCCGCGATGCGAATAGACGACGCCCTTCGGATTGCCGGTCGTGCCCGAGGTGTAGTTCAACGCGATCGCGTCCCACTCGTCGGCCGGCGCGTTCCACGCGTGATCAGCATGGCCTTGCGCGAGAAACGCTTCGTAGTCGAGCGCGCCAATCGGTTCTTCCGCGCCTTCGTACGCGGGATCATCCACTTCGATAATCAGCAATTCGCGATGGACCGTCGACAGCGCCGATTTGATCGTCGGCGCGAATTCGCGATCGGTGATCAGGACCTTCGCTTCGCCATGATTCAACTGAAATCCGATTGACGCCGCATCAAGCCGCGTGTTCATCGCGTTCAGCACCGCGCCGGTCATCGGGATGCCGAAGTGTGCTTCGACCATGGCCGGCGTATTCGGAAGCATCACCGCAACCGTGTCGCCACGACCGATGCCGCGTTGCGCGAGCGCCGACGCCAGGCGGCGGCAGCGCACATACAACTCGCCCCACGTCAGTCTCAGCGCGTTGGCCCCGCGCCCGTGGACTACCGCCGCTAGCGAAGGGAATACGGTTGCCGCCCGCTCCAGAAAGGGCAGCGGCGAGAGCGGCGCATAGTTGGCCGCGTTGCGCTCGAGCCCTGTATCGAACAAGTTCGGCGTCACAGCCGCGCCAGCGCCTTTACGTGCGCACCCGCGCTGCGTCCCAACGCACTCAGGTTGTAGCCACCTTCGAGTGAGCTGACGATGCGCCCGCTTGAATGCTCGGCCGCAAGTTCCATCAGCCGCTCGGTGATGTACGTGTAATCAGCCTCGACCAATCCCATCTGGCCGAGGTCGTCCTCGCGATGCGCGTCGAAGCCGGCGGAAATGAAGATCATCTGCGGCTCGAACTCGTTGAGCCGCGGCAGCCACACTTTGTCGACTACCTGCCTCGCCACGTCACCCTTGGTTCCCGCCGGAAGCGGCACGTTCACCATGTTTTTCGCAAGGTCGCTGGTGCCGCTATACGGATAAAACGGATGCTGGAAAAAGCTGGCCATCAGCACCTTCTCGTCGTCCGCAAAAATCTCCTCGGTTCCATTGCCATGATGCACATCGAAATCGAT
>JACCSD010000236.1 GCA_013813185.1 Burkholderiaceae bacterium | reverse complement strand
GAGCAGGACAGCTCGCGGCCGGTGCCGATGCATTTGCGCAACGCGCCGACGCGCCTGATGAAGGAGCTCGGCTATGGCGAGGGGTATCGCTACGCCCATAACGAAGCCGGCGCGGTGGCCGCGGGCGAGACGTACTTGCCCGAAGGCGTAACGGCGCAACGGTGGTATCAGCCGACGGATCGCGGTGTCGAAGCGCGCATCGCCGAGCGGCTTGCTGAACTGCGTCGACTGAACGCGGCCAAGTAGCATTCGCGCATGCTCGATATCAATTTGTTGCGTAGGGATGTAGGTGTCGTTGCGGCGCGTTTGAGAACGCGCGGCTACGAGTTCGACGTGGATCGCTTCAACGCGCTCGAAGCCGAACGCAAGGCCGTGCAGACGAAGACGGAAGAACTGCAGGCGCGGCGTAACGCGCTATCGAAGCAGGTCGGCATGCTGAAGGCGAAAGGGCAGGATGCGGCCAGCCTGCTCGCCGAGGCTGGCTCGATTCCGGACGAAGTCAAGAAACTCGAAACGCAACTCGCCGGCATTCAAGCGCAGCTGCAGCAGTGGCTGCTCGAAGTTCCGAACCTGGTCCACGAGTCGGTTCCAATCGGCACGTCGGCCGATGACAATGTCGAGGTGCGCCGCTGGGGCACACCGCGGACGTTTGATTTTCCGGTGAAGGATCACGTCGACCTCGGCACGCCGCTCGGACTTGACTTTGAAACCGCGGCCAGGTTGTCGGGGTCGCGTTTTACGTTCCTGCGCGGGCCGTTGGCGCGACTGCAACGGGCGCTCGCGCAATTCATGCTCGACATGCAGACGCGCGAGCACGGCTACACCGAGTGCTACACGCCGTACATCGTCAATGCCGGATGCTTGATCGGGACGACGCAGCTGCCGAAGTTTCGCGACGATATGTTTTGGGTGACCAAGGGTGGCGGAGAGGAGAAGGAAGAGATGTATTTGATCTCGACCTCGGAAATATCGCTGACCAACACGGTGCGCGAAGAAATATTGAGCGAGTCGGACCTGCCTTTAAAGTTGACGGCGCACACGCCGTGCTTTCGCTCTGAATCTGGGAGTCACGGCAAGGACACACGCGGCATGATCCGCAATCATCAGTTCGAGAAGGTTGAGATCGTCCAGATTGTTCATCCAAACGCCTCGTACCAAGCACACGAACAATTGGTCACGCACGCCGAAGCGGTGCTACAGAAGCTCGAGCTGCCGTATCGCGTGATGTTGCTGTGCACGGGAGACACCGGCTTCGGTTCGGCGAAGACCTACGACCTCGAAGTGTGGCTGCCGGGACAAAATGCCTATCGAGAAATCTCGTCGTGCTCAAACTTCGAAGCGTTTCAGGCGCGACGGATGCAGGCGCGCTTCAAGAATGCGCAGGGCAAGACCGAGTTCGTGCACACGCTAAACGGCTCTGGTCTAGCGGTAGGCCGCACGCTGGTGGCGTTGCTTGAAAATTTTCAGCGAGCCGACGGCGGTGTTGACGTGCCGCTCGCGCTGCGGCCTTTCATCGACGGCATCTCGACGCTCCGCCCGTTGTATTGATGCGCGCAGATATACTTCACCGCTCGCCGCGCACCGGAGAGGTGGCAGAGTGGTCGAATGCGCCAGACTCGAAATCTGGTTTACGGTTCTACCGTAACGTGGGTTCGAATCCCACCCTCTCCGCCAACAGGAATCTGACCCAAGGAGCCCGTCATGACCGTCGCACGCATCAGCGAAATCAGCAGCGTCAGCAAAAAGAGCTTTGAAGACGCAATCCTGCAAGGCGTTGCACGCGCCAACAAGACGCTGAAGAACGTCAAGGGTGCGTGGGTCAAGGATCAGGAAGTTCAGATCGAAAAGGGCAAGGTCACGGGGTACAAAGTCATCCTGAAAGTGACGTTTGTGCTGAACGATTAGCAGGGCGCCGACGGCGTCTTGCACGCTGCGACTGCGCGTATATCGGTCGGCACGGCATCGTGGACCGATCCCACGCTCGTAAAGTCGGGCCGGTTTTATCCGAAGGGATGTAGTTCGGCCGAGGCGCGCCTGCGTTACTACGCCAGTCAGTTTCCGCTGGTCGAAGTCAACAGCAGCTACTACGCGCTGCCGTCGGTGGAAAACTCGAAGGTGTGGGCGCAACGCACGCCCGCGGACTTCACTTTCAACGTCAAGGCATTTCGCTTGTTTACCGGGCATCAAACCGCGGTGGACGCGCTGCCGCCGCCGGTACGCGACCGGCTTCCGCCGGCAGTTGCGGCCAGAAAAATCCTTCACTACAAAGACGTTCCAGGTGATCTGCTGGACTTGCTGTGGGAGTTTTTCATCGAGGCGCTCGAACCGCTTCGGCAGGCGGGCAAGCTGGGACTCGTGCATTTTCAGTTCGCGCCCTGGTTGACGTATTCGCCGGCATCACGCGCGCATGTCGCGGAGTGTGTTCAGCGGGTGCCCGGCCACACGCTGTCGGTTGAATTCCGCCATCGGACGTGGTTCGACGACGTGCATCGCGAATACACGCTGCGATTCGAGCGCGAGCATGGGTTGGTGCACACGGTTGTTGACGCGCCGCAAGGATTTGCAAATAGCGTCGCCGCTCACTGGGACGTTACGCATCCGGGCCTCGCTCTGGTTCGATTGCATGGCCGAAACGCGGCGACCTGGAATTCGAGGAGCGCTGCGGCGTCCGACCGATTCAACTATGACTACTCGGACTCCGAGCTGGCGGTGCTGGCCGAGTCGATCAAGGGTCTCGCGGGTCGCGTCGCCCGCGTGCATGTGATCTTCAATAACAACTACGAAGATCAGGGGCAGCGCAACGCGTCGACTCTGGTTCGGTACTCCGAGCCCAATGAGAGAGCCTACTGAGGCTGTCGCCTCGAGCCATCAAAAGCGCTAACCTTGTTGGTGCCGTAACGCTGGTTCCGTTTCCACTTTCCATCAGGGCGAAGACCAAAAATGGGCAACATCGAATCCGTCTCGCACGAACAACGAGTGTTTCCGCCCAGCGCGGAATTTGTACGACAGGCGAATGTCTCGGGCATGGAAGCTTTCGAGGCGTTGTGGAGCGAAGCCAAGCAGGACTACAACGGTTTCTGGGCTCGATTGGCGCGCGAGAATCTGCAGTGGAGCAAGCCGTTCAAGCAGGTGCTCGATGAATCGAACGCGCCGTTCTACAAGTGGTTCGCCGACGGCGAGCTGAACGCTTCCTACAACTGTCTTGATCGCAACCTCGAGAACGGCAACGCCGACAAAGTCGCGATCATTTTCGAGGCCGACGACGGCCAGGTGACGAAGATCACGTACCGCGAGCTGCACGCGAAGGTATGCCAGCTCGCCAACGGCATCAAAGCCCTGGGCCATGCGAAAGGCGAGCGGGCGATTGTCTATATGCCGATGTCGATCGAGGCCGTGGTTGCGATGCAGGCTTGCGCGCGGCTCGGCATCACGCACTCGGTGGTGTTTGGCGGCTTCTCGGCCAAGAGCGTGCAGGAACGAGTGATCGATGCCGGAGCCACGCTGATCATCGCCGCCGACGAGCAGATGCGCGGCGGCAAGGCGATCGCGCTGAAAGCAGCGATCGACGATGCGCTTGCGATGGGCGGTTGCGACAACGTCCGCGACGTGATCGTCTATCGGCGCACCGGCGGCAAAGTCGCGTGGAACGAAAGTCGCGACAAATGGATGCACGACGTGGTGGCGCAGCAGCCGACGACGTGCGACCCGGTACCGGTCGGCGCCGAGCATCCCCTGTTCATTCTTTACACGTCGGGCTCGACCGGCAAACCGAAGGGCGTGCAGCACTCGACCGGCGGCTACTTGCTGTGGGCCGCGTTGACGATGAAATGGACGTTCGACATCAAGCCGTCGGATGTCTTCTGGTGCACAGCGGACGTGGGATGGGTCACCGGCCACACGTATGTCTGCTACGGTCCGTTGACTGTCGGCGCCACCGAAGTGATTTTCGAAGGCGTGCCGACGTATCCCGATGCGGGACGCTTCTGGAAGATGTGCCAGGACCACGGCGTCACGATCTTCTACACCGCGCCGACGGCGATTCGTTCGTTGATCAAAGCGGGCGGGGAATTACCGAAGAAATACGATTTGTCCAAGCTGCGCGTGCTCGGCACCGTCGGTGAGCCGATCAATCCCGAAGCATGGATGTGGTACTACACGGTGGTCGGCCAATCGCGCTGTCCAATCGTCGATACGTTCTGGCAGACTGAAACCGGCGGTCACATAATCACGCCGCTGCCCGGCGCGACGCCTCTGGTGCCGGGATCGTGCACGTTGCCGCTGCCGGGAATAATGGCGGCTGTCGTGGACGAAGCGGGGCACGACGTGCCGAATGGCCAGGGCGGCTTGCTGGTCATAAAACGTCCGTGGCCTGCGATGATCCGCACGATCTGGGGCGATCCGGAGCGGTTCAAGAAATCGTATTACCCGGCCGAGCTGGGCGGCAACTTGTATCTGGCCGGCGACGGCTCGGTGCGCGACAAGGCCACCGGCTACTTCACGATCATGGGCCGCATCGATGATGTCCTGAACGTCTCGGGCCACCGCATGGGCACGATGGAAATCGAATCGGCGCTGGTGGCAAACTCGCTGGTCGCCGAAGCCGCGGTGGTGGGGCGGCCCGATGAGCTGACGGGTGAAAGCATCTGCGCGTTCGTCGTGTTGAAGCAGGCGCGGCCGAACGGCGAAGACGGGCAGAAGATCGCGAAGCAACTGCGCGATTGGGTCGGCAAAGAAATCGGCGCGATCGCGAAGCCGAAGGACATACGCTTCGGTGACAATCTGCCGAAGACCCGCTCCGGAAAAATCATGCGTCGCCTGTTGCGCTCGATCGCGCGCGGCGAAGAAATCACGCAGGATGTATCCACGCTGGAAAACCCGGCGATACTGGAGCAGTTGAAAGTGACGCTTTAGCGGTTGAACAACCGGAGAGATGGCCGAGCGGTCGAAGGCGCACGCCTGGAAAGTGTGTATAGGTCAAAAGCCTATCGTGGGTTCGAATCCCACTCTCTCCGCCAACGGAACCTGCAAACCCTCAATAAAACAATACATTTTGATAGAAAGCCAACTCAACCCACAATCCAACCCGCGTGCTCGGGCAACATTGCCGCACCGGGCTCGATCGCTTCGTTGTCGCCGCTCATTCGACCGGCCTATGAAGTTTGCGCGATGGCGCCTCTACTGAAGCATCGATGGGGAACTGAAGTTGCGCACGTCTCGCTAATAGGTCGGTTGGCCTCGGACAGAGGGGGCGAGCGCATGGGCAACCGGTCCCGTGACGGCGCCCGCAGCAAGCGCGAGGCGTCCCAGCGAAGCCTTCGTTTCACCGGTGAGGATCAGCAGAAAGTAGATCGGATTCATGAACACCAGGCCAAGTTTGACGAGCTCACTTCATGTGACCTGCGAGGAAGGATCACGCTCCAGTATTGCTAGAACCTGCTCGGCCTTCGGCCTAAGACTTCTTGCCGAAAGTTTTTTGGCATCCTTCAACGCCTGCTTGGCCTAAACCAGCTGCCAGCTCACCACTTAAGGTTCTTTGCGCTCTTCGATAGGGGCTCGGCCATGCCCGCCCTGACCAGGGAGCAGGAGCATGGCAACCAATCGGAAATCGATTTCGATCGTAGTGGCAGCGCTGTTGTTCGCCGCCGCGCCTGCGCGCGCGCAGCAGATCAAGCTGATGAGCGGGCCGCAGGGAGGCTCCTGGTATCCGCTCGCCGGGGCGATCGCCAACATTGGCGACAAGGCTGGTGACGGATGTAACGGCTCAATGCGCGGCAATTGGAGACCTTCACCATGCGATCAAGGCGAACATCCTTCGGCCGATGGCGTGCATGCTGAGCTCGGCGAGATCGTGGCGGGACGAAAGCCCGGACGTCGTTCGCTCGATGAAATCTTCGTCTTTGACAGCACGGGCATGGCACTGCAGGACGTGTAGCGGCTGCGCTGTGGCTTACGAAAGCGCGTTGGAGATGCGCCGCGGTCTAACGGTCAACCTCTCGGCTTAGACCCACCAAGTAAGAAAGACATTCAGGTTCGCCTTCGCGAAGCCGAGCTGATTCGCGCTCGGAATTCTATTCTGAAAGCTTACAAGCTGCACCGCCGCGCATCTCTGGCAGTCGTTGTCGATCAGCCGCTGGGCGGCCTCACTTCAGATTGAGCATCGTTCCCGGCAGCCACAGAGCAATCTGGGGCCAGATCATCACCAGTGCCATGCCGAGGATCAGCAACATCACGTAGGGTCCGGCGCCGCGGATGATCTGCGCCATTGGCGCCTGCGTGATGGCCTTGATGGTGAACAGATTCATTCCCACCGGCGGTGTGATCTGCGCCAGCTCGAGGTTGATCACCAGCAAAACGCCGTACCAGATCGGGTTGATTCCAAGGTGCTGCATCACCGGCACGATGACCGGCGTCGTGATCAGGATGATCGCGATCGACTCGAGAAACATGCCGAGGATGAAGATCAGCACCATCATTGCGACCAGGAAGCCGAAAACACCGACATTGGCCGCGACCACGGTTTCGACGATCTGCTGCGGAATCCGCATCTTGGTCAGCACGAAGCCGAACACCGCAGCGCCGGACAGGATCATGAACAGCAGCGCTGACGTCGTGCTCGCGTCGACTGCGGATTTCCAGATCTCCCTGAACCCGATCGCGCGGTAGATCACGCACGCAACGAACAGCGCCAGCAAGGCTCCGGCGGCGGCGGCCTCGGTCGCGGTAAACACGCCCGCATACATGCCGCCCAGCACAAACACCGGAAGCGAGATCGCCCATAACGAGCTGCGCAGTGCGGTGATGGCTTCGCGCAACGTCGCGCGCGGCTCGCGCCGAATATGGCGATGGCCGATCGCGGTCGATACCATGCACCACACGGCGAAGATCGCAGCGATCATCAGTCCCGGCATCACACCGGCCATGAACAGGCCGCCGATCGACGTATCGGTGGTCACGCCGTACAGCACCATCGGTCCGGACGGCGGTATCAAGATGCCGAGCGTGCCGCCTGCTGCAACCAGCCCGTAGGCGACGCGCGGTTCGTAGCCGAAGCGGATCATCTGCGGTATTGCGACCGCGCCGATCGTCAGCGCGGTGGCAACGCTCGAGCCGGAAATGGCGGCGAAGATTGTGCAGGCGGCGATCGTCGCAACGCCGAGGCCTCCGGGCAGGTGGCGCGTCAGCGTATAGGCGGTGTTGTAAAGGTCATCGACGATGCGCCCCCGGATCATGATGTGCGCCATGAAGGCGAACAGCGGGATCGCGACCAGCAGATAGCGGTTCAGCTCGCCGAAGATAACCTCGGTCACGGAACCGAGCTCGCCCTGCGTCGCGAACAGCAGCGCGGCGCCGAACAGCGATAGCCCGGCAAAGATCGGCAGCCCGGTGAAAAGCAGAAGCACCAGACCCACCAGGATCAACGCGATCGTCATTCGGCATCCTCAGGGATGGATGCCCGCGTCGCCAGCGATGGGGCACCGAATGCAAGGCGCAACAGCGCCTCGATCGCGGTCAGCAGCATCAGCACTCCGCCCAGCGGCAAAAACAGCATCAGCGAGTAGACGGGAATTTCGAGATGACCTTCGGTCACGATGCCGAGACTTCTCGAGAACATCGCCGTCTCCCAGCCGTTGGCGACGAAGATCAGCGACACGGCCAGCACCGATAGCGACGCCCAGACCTGCGCCCACAGCTTGCCGCGTTCGCCCAGATGCGTCGTGAAAAGGTCCACTCCGATGTGTTCGCCGTTGCGCAGGACCTGGGCTGCCGCCAGCATGACGATCCCGACCAGCATGAAGCCGACTACCTCGTCGACCCACACCGGTGGGCTGTTAAAGAGGTAGCGCATTACGATCGACCACCCGATCAGCGCCAGGGAAATCAGTATCCCCAGCGCAGAGACCGCCATCGCCGCACCATCGATCACTCGCACGAACTGGCCGATGCGATTCGTGAACCTCCTGCCGCCGCTGGACGCCGCGTCTTCCGGTCGGTTCATCGGCGCAGTGCCTTGTGCGTGCTACATCAACGCAGGCGAGTCACCGGGCGGCCGGTGCGCGTGTGCGGCGACAACTTCCAAGCGGTCAGAGCCTGCGAATCATTTCGATAAGTTTCGCGCCGTCGGGGCTGGAATCGTTGAACTCCTTGATGACCGATGGCTGCATCGCGTCGGCCACGGCTTTTTCCTGCGCTTTGGTCAGCACGGTGACGTTCATTCCCTTGTCGCGCAACACCTTGATGTCATCGGCGGGAATCTCGTCAGTCTTCGGCAGCGCGCGCAGCTCGGCATTCTTCGCTGCGTCTTCGATCCCCTTTCGCAGATCGGCCGGCAGCTTGTCCCACCAGGCCGGATTCACGATCAGGTTGTCGTAGGCGAGGATGATCGGTGAGGCCACGCCGAACTTCTGAACCTCGTAATAGCGCCGGCTGAACGCTGCTTCTACCCCGGTGATCGCGGCGTCGATCACGCCGGTCTGGAGCGCTTGATAGACCTCGGAGCCCGGCATTGCCGAAGGCGACGCGCCCATTGCGGTGAGGCCACTATCGAATAGCTTCGAGAGTCCCCGGATCTTCACGCCTTTGAAGTCCTCCGGCTTGATCAACGGCGCTTTGTTCGACGTAAAGATACCGTCGTTGGCATCGACGATCCACGCAATGTTCTTCACCCCTTTGGCTTCGAGCTTTGCGTTCAGCAGCTTGGCTGCGTCGGAATCCGGAAACTTCTTGATCTTGTCCAGCTTCGACATGAGATACGGAATGATCGTGACGTTCATTTCCGGAATCGTTCCGCCCCACTGAAAACTCAGAACGGCGGCCGATTCGATCTTGCCGCCGGCCACGGCGGCGTGATGCTGGTTCGGCTTGAACAACTGCGCGGCGCCGTAAGTCTGCACTTCGACCTTGCCGCCGGTATTCGCCTTGACGTCGGCAGCGAACTGCTCGAGGTTCTTGGCCGAGTGGTGCGTGGGCGGAAACTGGTGACTCAATCGCATCGTGTAGTCGGCGGCCAATGCGCTGCCTGCCGCCAGTACGGTTGCCAGGGTTGCAACTGCGGTTCTGATTACGAGTTTCATCGAATCTCCTCTAAGGCATTGGCTTTTGGTAATTGGATTCAGGCAACCGAGGCACCGGCGCGCAGGGTTTCGCGCGGTGTTTGTTGCGCGGTCGTGCGCTGAAACGTCCTGGGCAAACCGGCACGCCAAAGCGTTCCGTGTGTCGGTACGCCCGCCAGCCATCCTGCGACCTTGGCTCGCAGCGTCAGAAGTGCCTCGATGTCAAGGCCGGTATCGACACTCATTGCGGCCAGCATGAAGGCGAGATCCTCGGTCGACGCGTTGCCGCTGGCGCCAGGAGCGCGCGGGCACCCGCCGATACCGGCCAGCGAAGCATCGAAGCGCATCACACCCAACTGCAACGCGGCGTGGATGTTGGCGAGCGCGAGGCCGCGCGTGTCGTGAAAATGGCCACACCAGAAGCGGTCGCCGGCAATTTTCAGCGCTTGTTCGAACAGGCTGCTGACCGCGGGCGGGTCGGCATACCCCACGGTATCCGCCAGGCTGACGTGGTCAGCACCGGCGTCGAGCAGTGCCTGCATCAGACGCAGCACCTCCGAGACCTTGACCTCGCCCTGGATCGTGCAGCCGAATGCCGTTCCGACGCCGCCCTCGATCAGGGTCTTTCGACCCGACGCATCGCGCGCGGCACGAATGCGGCCGAGTTCCGCGACCACCTCGTCGGGTGTCTTGCGAAGATTTGCAAGGCTGTGCTTCAAACTCGCCGACAACGGCACGATCATCAGATCGGCATCGCCGTCGAGAGCACGCTCGGCGCCCTTCGGGTTGGGCACCAGCACCGAGGCAAACATGCCCGGCAGTGTCTTGGCATACGCCAGAACGGCGTCCGTATCAGCCAGCTGCGGCAGCAGGCGCGCGGGAACAAACGAACCGACCTCGATTTCGCGCTGGCCTGCCGCGACCGCATCGCGCAACCAAGTGCACTTGTTCTCGGTCGGCAGCACGGCGGCGATGCTTTGCAGCCCATCGCGCAAGCCCACTTCACGAACGACGACGTGTTGCGGCAGCACCGCGTCAGTCTCCTTGTGTCAGACGCCCGTCTTAGCGGACGTGTAAACCCAACCCACGGGTGGTTGGCTGAACGGATTGTCGCCGATTCCTGGCGCTCGCTTTCGGCGCACGAAAACCAACTGCTGCGCCGTATTGCAGAATTACTGCACGTTACGCACGCCGACTACATCGCCGCCAAGATGCGGGCGCGCGAGGCCGCCGGGGAAGGCGGCGGCTAAGCGTCGATACCAAGAAGATTGTCGATCGCGCACATTTCCCTGCTTCGGCATCGCTCATAGGGTTGTTCCTACAGCCGATTGCGCGGGACCGATTGTCCTGCCGCGGATTTCATAGCACCATTGCGGTCTACCGCGTAACAGTATCGACGATAAACCAGAAACCAGGGAGCAGGAGCATGGCAACCAATCGGAAATCGATTTCGATCGTAGTGGCAGCGCTGCTGTTAACCGCCGCACCTGCGCACGCGCAGCAGCTCAAACTGATGAGCGGGCCGCAGGGCGGTTCCTGGTATCCGCTCGCCGGGGCGATCGCCAACATTGGCGACAAGGCCGGCATGAAAGTCCAGGTGCTGCCGGGCGCCGGAATCGCCAACGTCAAGGCGGTGCAGGGAGGCAAGGCTGATCTTGCCTTTGCCAATTCGATCTCGACGGTTGACGGGGTTGCCGGCCGCGCGCCGTTTGATGCGAAGGCGACCAATGTCTGCAACGTGGCGACGCTTTATCCGCAGTACTTCCAGGTTGTTGCCAGCGCAGATGCCAACATCAACTCGATCGGCGATCTCAAGGGCAAGTCGGTTGCGATGCAACCCAAGGGCAATACGGCAGAGTTCATCAGCCAGCAGGCGCTCGAGGTTTACGGGCTGAAGTACGACGATCTGTCTCGCACCAGCTTCGTTTCCTACACCGACGCGGTGTCGCTGATGAAAGACAACAATGCGCAGGTGTTCACGCTCGGCACTGGCGTTCCGGCGTCCGCCATCATGGATCTCGCCTCGGCGCGCGACATCAAGCTGATCGGAATTCCGGACGACAAGTTCCAGGCGATGCGCAAGCTCAATCCGGGCTACACCAAGCTGACGATCCCGGCGGGCAGCTATCCGAAGCAGACCAAGGACGTGCAGACGATCGGATACGCGACGCATGTGATTGCGCGTTGCGATCTCGACGAGGCCACTGTCTACAAGGTCCTGAAGGGAATGGTCGACAACAAGGCGGATCTGATCGCCATTACGAAGGCGATGGGCGATACGACGCCCAAGATGATGGCCGAGGATATCGGCGTGCCGATGCACAAGGGGGCAATGCGCTACTACAAGGAAGCGGGCGTTCTTTAAGCGCGCTTAGCGACTCGCGTCTGCGCGCGGGCTAGTCCCGCGCGCTCGCCCTGCCACTTGCACCGCCGCCATCGATGCCTTCGGTTTCGGCAAACTTTGCGCGCCGGCTGATCACCGTCATCGCGGTCTCGATGTCGGCGTTCCATTTGTGGGTCGCCTTCGTCGGAGCGCCCGACGCCTACGTGATGCGCGGTACGCATCTGGCATTTGCCCTCGCTCTCGCGTTTCTGATCGCGCCCGGCCTCGGGGGCCGCGCAGAACGGGTCAGCTGGTGGGACCTCGCGATCGTTCTTGCGGCCGTGGCAGCCGCGCTTTATCCGAGCGCGAGTCTCACGTACATCCAGAATCGCATCTACTACGTCGACGATCCGCGGCTGGCTGACTACGTCTTCGGCGGCGCGCTGATCGTGCTGCTGCTCGAGGCGACCCGTCGCAGGACCGGGTTGGCGCTGCCGATTACCGCGCTCGTATTCCTTGGCTACGGGGTGACGGCCGGCGGCCAGTCGGTCGGCATCATGCTCGATCAGCTGTACCTGACGACCGAAGGCATCTTCGGGATACCGCTGTACGTGTCGGCCACGTACGTCATGCTGTTCATCCTGTTCGGCGCGTTCGTCGAACGCAGCGGCGCCGGCCAGCTGTTCATGGACTTCGCGCTCTCGCTCGCCGGACACACGTCGGGCGGGCCGGCCAAGGTCGCCGTCATCACGAGCAGCCTGTTTGGCACCGTGTCAGGCAGCGCGGTCGCCAACGTCATGACAACCGGGACCTTCACGATTCCGCTGATGAAGCGCACCGGTTACCGGCCGGCTTTCGCCGGCGCCGTAGAGGCGGTCGCTTCGACCGGTGGGCAGCTGATGCCACCGATCATGGGAGCGGCCGCGTTTGTGATGGCGGAATTCCTCGGCGTTTCGTACCTGTCGGTTGCCGGCTTTGCGGTGCTGCCGGCGGTTCTCTACTACGTCGCCGTTTTCATGGCGGTGCACTTCGAAGCCAAGCGAATCGGCCTGGTTGGCCTTCCGCGCGCCGACCTGCCGCGTCTGCGCCAGGTCCTCACCGAACGCGGCCACCTTTTTCTGCCGATGGTCGTCATCGTCGCGGTTCTGCTGAGCGGGCGCAGCGCGGCGTTTGCAGCCCTGTTTGGCATCGCCTCGGTCATTCCAACGACCTGGCTGCGCGCGACGACGCGTCGGACGTTTACGTTGCGCGCGATCGTCGAAGCGCTCGAAAGTGGTGCGCGCAACACGGTCGTCGTCGCGCTGGCGTGTGCGTGCGCCGGCATCGTCATCGGCACGATCACGCTGACCGGTCTAGGCCTTTCCTTCACCGGTGTCGTGCTCGCGCTGTCGCAGAACTCGTTGCTGCTCGCGTTGTTGCTGACGATGCTGGCGGGCATCCTGCTCGGCATGGGCCTGCCCACGACGCCGGCGTATATCGTGCAGGTGGCGCTGCTTGTGCCGGCGCTCGTGAAGCTCGGGGTACGCGTCGAAGCGGCGCACCTGTTCGTCTTGTACTTTGCAGTGCTGTCGGCCATCACTCCGCCGGTGGCGATGGCGATTTACGCAGCCAACGCGATTTCGCAGGCAACGCTGTTCGATACCAGCTGGGCCGCAATCAAGCTCGGCCTGACCGGCTACATCATCCCGTTCATGTTTGTGTTCGCGCCGGCGCTGCTGCTGATCGGCGATATGGCGACTGTCTCGCTCGCGGTTGTGACGGCGACGATCGGTGTGGTTTGCCTGGCCGGTGGGCTGCACCAGCACTTTTTTCTCGGCACCGCGCGATGGTGGGAGCGCGTACTGCTGATCGTTGCGGCCTTGGTGCTGATCAAGCCGGGCGCGATTAGCGACCTTGCCGGGCTCATCCTGATCGCGCTGACGCTCGCCAGCCAGCGCTGGGTGCACGCACGGCCGTTGCGATCCGACCGCCTCGCGGAAATACCGACGCGCGATGCTGCCGGCAAAGGCGGCAGCTAGGCGAGGTGTCGGCCATAGAGCACCTGCGCGCGGTCCACCTGCGGGATTTACGAAGAGTTCTTGCGCTGTGGCTTATTTGCCGGCGATCACCATGATCTCTACCAGCGCTTTCGGATCGGCGAGCTTGGCCTCGACGCAGGCGCGCGCCGGAAGGTTCTTCTTGTCGACCCACTCGGTCCACACCTCATTCATCGGCGTGCGGTTGCGGATGTCGGTCACCCAGATATGACACTGCAGAACCTTTGACTTGCTCGAGCCGCATTGGGCGAGCAGGCGGTCGATCTCGTCGAGGACCTCCTTGGTCTGGCCCTTGACGTCCTTGTTCAGATCCTTCGCCACGATGCCCGCCAGGTAAACGGTGTCAGCGTGCTCGACGGCTTGCGAAAGAATCGCGCTCTGGTCGTGTCGCGTCATACTCATCGCTTGGTTCCTCCCGGAAATTTGGAAGAAATATTAGGCCAATTTCCGCGGCAGACCTTCGGCTGCCTAGAAGGACCTGAATCTCTGCCGCCTATCTGGCCGCGTGCCGACGAGTCGAAGCGGCGCCGCTGGAACGAGTTGCCTCGTGCGCGCATGGCTGCGTTGCAGATCGCGTTACGGAAGCCTTGGCGTCGGCGCGTTTAAGCAGCAACGAGCAGCAGCAACGACCGCGCCAACATCACCACCTCAATCTAAAGATGGATCGATTACCGATGCTTCACGCTGATCGACCAGTTATCAGCGAATCCGCCTGAAGTGGGCTTGGTGTCGACCAGTTTTCCATCGCCGCAGGGAGAGTCCGAGTAGGTCACCGCACCATTGGCCTCATCGCATCGATAGATACCCGGCCCCAGCCGGCGCGTTGGTACCTCTTTGGATTGCAGCGCGGGCACGTCGGCTGTCTTAGGCGTCGGTGATGGCACGTACGGCGTCTCGCTCTTGCTGAAAGAGCGAGCCAAGTCGGGCGACGTCACTGTTGGCAACGCGACGATCGCCGCCTTGTCAAAGAATGCGTACGCGCCACCGGCGACCACCATCACGGTGGCAATGACAGCCGTTGCAATGGACCACTTACCTGGTGGCGGTCGGTAGTGAGACGTCATAGTTTCAGCCCGGGGCGGTGATCAAAATCTAGCGCGCACGTAGATGTTTAATCGGCAGAAATGGCGGCGTTAGCGAAATGCCAGATCGATTCGATGACGGGAACTTACCCACATTCCGCCGTTAGTTCAGCCGTTCGAAGACGGCCCACGCACGAGCGCTAGGAGCGCTTCGTTCTTGTGGACTCCGTCTTTTGCGGCGTCTGCTTCGCGTCGCCGTTCGGAATGTATTTGCGTATCAGACGGCCCGTTTTGGTGTCTCGGTAAACGGCCCAGGTCGGAGTCGGGTGCATGTGCAGGGTGCGCGGTCAGAACGCTCATCATTTACGCAATCCGCAGGCGCGAAACGGCGATAACCGCAGCGGCGGCGATTCATTTTTTTGCGGGTAAAAAACGGACTTTAGGGGTAGGCATACGCCTTGCCGCAGATGGCTGCTTGATTCACCCATCGATCTACGAGGACCCTATGGCAACTAAGTCATCAACAACTGTAAATACTGCCGGTACGAAGTCGGACGCGATAGAGATGCTCACTGCGGATCACCGCAAGGTTGAGAAACTTTTCAGGGAGTACGACCAGCTCGCGGAAGGAGAGGGCAGCTACAACGAGAAGGAGACGTTGGCTGCAACGATCTGCGCGGAGCTCACCGTTCACGCGCTAGTGGAAGAGGAGATCTTTTATCCGGCGGCACGCGACATCCTCGACGAAGAGGACCTGGTCGACGAGGCGGTGGTGGAACACGCCACTGCGAAGGATTTGATCGCGCAGTTGGCGGATATGTCGCCCGACGACGATCTCTATGACGCGAAAGTGAAGGTGCTCGGCGAGTTGATCGAGCACCACGTTGAGGAAGAAGAAGACGAAATGTTTCCGAAGCTGAAAAAGGCGAAGCTCGACACCGCTGCGCTGGGTTTGCAGATGGAACAGCGCAAGCTCGAACTGATCGAAGAGTTCGGCGTCGGCGTCGAGGCGACTGCAGATCGCGAGTAGCATCGACTTTAAAAGGAATACTTGTGGCACACAGAATTCTGGTGAGTGTCGGAGCGATTGCTCTGGCCGCCCTGATCGTTTCACCGCAGGCTCAGTCAGCCAGCAAAGGCGTGCCCCCGATGGCTAAAGACAAATCGCCGACGACGGCAATGAGCAAGACCGGCACGCAATACACGGCCGATGCAGACATGCAGGCCGTGCTCGATACGCTCGCAAGCTTCAATGGCAAGCCGATCGAAACGCTGGATCCTGCCGAAGCGCGCAAGCAGCCGACACCGACCGACGCCGTGACGGCTCTCCTGAAGAAGCAGGGCAAGGACACCTCGCCGACCGCGCTGGTACCGGGTGTTACCAGCGAAGACCGACAGATTCCAGGGGCGGCGGGCCCGCTGACGGCCCGCATTTACACCCCCGCGGGCGCCGGCCCGTTCCCGGTGATCGTGTATTTCCACGGAGGCGGTTGGGTTATCGCGGATCGCGTCGTGTACGACGGCGGCGCGCGAGGCCTGGCAAAGCAGGCGAATGCGATTGTCGTGTCACCCGACTACCGCCTTGCACCCGAAGCCAAGTTTCCTGCAGCCTGGGACGACGCGCTCGCGGTGTATCGCTGGGTCGCTACCAATGCGGCTTCTATCAAGGGCGATCCGAAGCGCCTGGCGTTGGCTGGCGAAAGCGCCGGCGGAAATCTCGCTGTGTCGACCGCAGTTGCTGCGCGCGACGCCGGTTTGACCGCGCCGCTGCACATTGTCTCGGTGTATCCGGTTGCGCAAACCGGCAACCTGTCCACTGAGTCCTATGTGGACAGCGCCACTGCCAAGCCGCTGAACAAGGCCATGATCGGCTGGTTCGTCGACAAAGTATTCGCCCAGCCGGACGACGCAAAAAATCCGCGCGTCGACATCGTCAATGCTGATCTGAAAAATCTACCTTCGGTGACGATCATCAATGCGCAGATCGATCCTCTGCGCAGCGACGGCGATTTGCTGGAGAGTGCGCTGAAAAAGGCCGGAGTGAAAGTCGAACAAAGAAATTATTCGGGCAGCGCCCATGAATTTTTCGGCGCCGCTGCGGTTGTAAAGGATGCGCAAGAGGCGCAGGCGTATGCGGGCAAGCGTTTGAAGCAGGCGTTCGGCAACGGCCGATAGCGCGCGCGCCATTTAGTCGTGGAAGGGTGGTTAGCGGTTACCGCCCGGTTAGTTGTTAACCGCGCTCGCTTACCAGCTGCGCCATTGACGTTGCCAGATCGCTCGGCGGGTGCACCAGCCCTTCGACGACACCGGCGCGATCTTTCTCCGGCCGGTTCTGACTGACCTTCCATTTGCCGGTCAGTTTCGCAATCGGAATCTCGATGCCGACGATCGCCGCCACCATTGTGTCGATGAACTCCGCCGGCGCATCGGTCACTTTCCACGGATCGCTGCGCGTTGCTTCATGACGATCGGTCAACTTCCCGACAAACTGCCGCAACCACGCACGGTCGTCGATCACGCGCAGCGGGCCATGCGCATGCACGACTGCATAGTTCCAAGTGGGCACCACCTTTCCGTGCTCTTTCTTGGTGGCATACCAGGCCGGCGAAATGTAGGCGTGCGCCCCCTGAAACAGCACAAGCGCGTCGACCTGCGCCGAAAAATCGCGCCAAACCGGATTCGCGCGCGCCACATGGCCGCGCAGTGTTCCGAACGGCGCAGGCTCGGGATCGATCTCGAATGGAATGTGGTTTGCATCGAGCCCGCCGGACGCGAGCACGATCAGCGCGCCGAACGGATGGGTCCGGATCAAATCGTGCAAGACATCGACGCTGGATTCTGCGAAATGACTGGGGACGTACATGCGTTGTCTCTAGCGCGCTGAAGTTGCGGGAAATTCTGCGGGGAATTCTGCCGGAAACGTGATCACGTGCTCGGCGTCCAGCCGAATGCCGATTTTCTCGCCGATCGCGTGATCATGGTGGCTCGGCACCAGTGCCAGCACTTCGCGTCCGCTCATCAGCCGCAGCGTGTATACGAAATCGCCGCCACGAAAGGTCTTGCGAACGACCTCGGCTTTCAGCGAGCTGGCGTCATCGTGCACGACATCGTCCGGGCGCAATAAGACGTCGACACGCGAATCGCCACCATTCGCAAGAGTGCTAGACGGCACGTAGCTGACCGGCCATTTGCCGCGCAGCTCTCCGAGCTCGATCTCGACATTCATCGACGTCAGCACTTTGGCTGGTAAAAATACGCCTTCGCCGATGAAGTCCGCGACGTAGCGCGTTGCCGGCCGGTGATACAGCTCATACGGCCGATCCCATTGTTCGATGCGGCCGGCGTGCATCACGCCAACTTTATCGGCCATCGCAAAGGCTTCCTGCTGGTCGTGCGTCACAAGCATCGCGGTCGTGCCGCTTGCCTTCAGAATCTGCCGGACCTCGGCGCCGAGGCGCGCCCGCAAATCGACGTCGAGGCTCGAAAAAGGCTCATCCATCAACAACAGCGCGGGCCGCGGCGCCAGCGCGCGCGCCAGCGCTACTCGCTGTTGCTGGCCTCCCGACAATTCGTGCGGATAACCGCTGGCGTGCGCGGCCAAGCCGACGAGCTCGATCATCTCGCGCACGCGCGCTGCGCGCGCAGCCGGCCCGAGATGCCGCAAACCGAACGCGATGTTGTCTTCGACCCGCAGATGCGGGAACAGCGCGTAGTCCTGAAACACGAGGCCGATGCCGCGCTTCTCGGTCGCAGCGGTGAAGTGGGGGCCGGACACCACGACTCCGGCAATCTCGATCGTGCCGTCCTCGACGCCGATAAAACCCGCGATCGCACGTAGCAGCGTCGTCTTGCCGCAGCCCGAGCTGCCGACCACGCAACCGATCTCGCCACGGTCCAGCGACAAAGAGGCGCCGTCGATGACGTGCGCGGGATTGCCGCTGTAAGCCACGCGCAATCGTTCAATCAGCAGCAGCGGACGCTCGGAACTCAGCATTTGGTCAGTCTAAGGTAGATGCAATAATTCTCATTCGCATTTACGGGGTCTTTTTGCATGAATCAAGCCCTGAGCCGGCGTCTGTTTGCGTTGCGTCGAACCGACGATGGGCTGGGTCGCGCGCTGTCACTAGCGATCGTGTGCGGTGCGTTGGTCGCCTTGCCGGTGCTCAGCGTGTTCGCAAGCTTCTGGCGCGCCGGAGAGTCGACCGACACGCTGCAGCACCTAATGGCGACGGTCATCCCGGCCGCGTTGCTCGAGACGTCGCTGCTGGGCCTGGTCGTCACGCTCGGCGTCGTTTCGGTAGGCGCATCCACTGCGTGGCTGGTCGCGACGTGCGACTTCGTCGGCCGCAGGATTTTCGAGTGGGCCTTGCTGCTGCCGTTGGCGATGCCGGCGTACATCGTCGCGTATGCGTACACCGACTACCTGCAATACGCCGGTCCGCTGCAGCAATTCTTGCGAGACAGTTTCGGCTGGCGGCGCGGCGACTACTGGTTTCCCGAGATTCGATCGCTGGCAGGCGCGGCGTTCGTATTCATCGTCGTGCTTTATCCGTATGTGTATCTGCTCGCACGCACCGCGTTTCTGGCGCGCACGGCGGCGATGATGGACGCGGCGCGCAGCCTCGGGCAAACGGCGTGGCAAACGTGGTGGCGCGTCAATTTGCCTCTGGCGCGTCCTGCCATTGCCGCCGGCGCGCTGCTGGCGCTGATGGAAACGCTCGCCGACTATGGTGCGGCGTCTTACTTCGGTCTGCAAACCTTTACCACGTCGATCTACCGCGCCTGGTTTTCGCTCGGTGACCGGCTAGCAGCGAGCCAGCTGGCGGCGGTGTTGCTGCTGCTGGTGTTGATACTGTTTTTTATCGAGCATCGAGTGCGTGGTCGTGCGCGGTTTTTTACGCCCACCGCGAGCCAGCGTCCGGCGGTGCGCACCCAGTTGCGAGGCGGGCATCGGGCCGGAGCCTTCGCTCTGTGCGCGCTGCCGGTTGCGCTCGGATTCGTCGTGCCGGTGTTGTTGCTGTTGCGGTTGCTCACGCCCGCCTGGCAAACGGTCGATTGGGGGCGCTACGCGCGTTGGCTTGCCAACACGCTTGCTATCGGCATCGCCGCCGCGGTGCTGACCCTGGTCGTCGCGCTGTCGCTCGCATACGCCGTGCGTTCGACGAACCGCGGTGCCCCGAATGCACTGGTGCGTAGTGCGGTGCGCTTGATGAGCCTCGGCTACGCAGTGCCGGGCGCGGTTATCGCCGTCGGCATCCTGGTGCCGCTCGCGGCCTTTGATAATCGGCTTGATCAGGTGATGCGGTCGGCGCTTGGCGTTGGGACCGGACTGCTGTTGACCGGCTCGGTGGTCGCATTGCTTTACGGATACCTGGTTCGCTACTTCGCGGTGGCGTATCAAACCGTCGAAGCCGGCCTGGCGTGCATCACGCCGGCGATGGACGCCAGCGCGCGCAGTCTCGGGAGTACTCCATCGGATACGTTCATCCGCGTTCACTTGCCGATACTGCGGCCGTCGGTGCTGGCGGCGTGTTTGCTGGTGTTCGTCGACGTGATGAAGGAGTTGCCGGCCACGCTGGTGCTGCGGCCGTTCAACTTCGACACACTCGCAGTGATCGCCTATCAAATGGCGAGCGATGAACGCCTGGGGCAGGCCGCACTTCCGGCGCTGA
>JACCSD010000223.1 GCA_013813185.1 Burkholderiaceae bacterium | reverse complement strand
TATGCGATGCGATACAGCATGAATACACCGCCGAAATACACGATCAGCACCGCGAGTGAATCCACGCCCATCCGCAGTGACGCCGCCCAGTAGCAGCAATCCCAGAACCACCCCGCCCAGACCCGTTTGCCTGCTGATCCGGTCTGCATAGCGCGCGATGCGTGCCCGCCAGCCAGACGATGCCTGCAGCGAGCGCGAACACGGCGAAGTTGACCGCGAGCGGGAAGCGCGTGAATCGAGAATCGAAGCCACGTGCTGCTACCGTGCGTTACTGACGCTTCGTTGCGAAATGCGTCATCGTGCTCTCGAACTCCGCGTTGATTTCAGCGCCAACAAGAATGGCGACGCTGGTGAAAAAGAACCAAAGCTGAACAACGATGACCGTTCCGAGTGAGCCGTAGGTGACGTTATAGGCGCCGAAGTTCGCTACGTAAAATTTGAGCCCGAGCGAAGCGACAAGCCATAGGGCAATCGCCAGCAGCGTTCCGGGACGAACCCATTGCCAGCGCCCGTGAGGGCGATGCGGCGCAAAGTGGTAGAGAACACTGAAGGCGAGCAGCACAAAGCAAAAAATCGCCGGCCATTGTGCGATCTGCCAGATCAGCACAAATGTCGGGCCGAATCCCAGGTGTTGCGCGAGCGCTCCCGCCAAGGGAACTCCGTGAGCTATCAGCAGCATCGCCAGCATCGTGAGCGTCATCAGTACGAGCGTGAGCGCAAGCCCGACCAGCCGGCGCCGCCACCAAGGCCGCTCCTCCTCGATCGCGTACGCCCGGTTCAGCCCGCGAATCGTTGCCACCATTCCGCTCGATGCCGCCCATAGCGCTATCAGAATGCCCGACGTCAGCGGCGCGCCGGGCACGCTTCCTACGTTGTCCATGACGCGCGCAAGCGCCTGGACGATCGCAGCCGGCGCGACCAGCGCCAGGCGCTCTAGGACGGTGTCGCGCACCAGCCATTGCGCGTCGAAAAACAGATCGAGTGTTGCCGTCAGGATCAGCAGCGCCGGAAAGACCGAAAGAAAAAAGTAAAACGACATCTGGGCGGCACGAGCCGGGACATCGGCGTCGATGACTCTGTGTTGCGCGATGCGCACCAAGCGCTGCCAGCTCATGCCCGTCGCTACCGCAGGGTCGCGAGGTACGCTGCGATGTCGCGCGCGTCGCGCTCGGTGACATACAGATCCGGCATTGCGGTGCGGGGGTCGACCGCCGCCGGATCGCGCAGCCAGCGGATCATGTTCTCGGGCGTGTTGGGCAGCACACCGGCAATGAAAGCCCGCGTGCCGATGCGGTCGAGCGACGGGCCGACCGCCGCCTGGATGCCGATCACGCCCGGAATCTCGTGGCAGGTCAGACACAGATACTGCAGCAGCGCGTCCTTGCCACGCTGTGCATCGATGTCGAATGTCTGCAAAGCCGGGACCGCGGCCGGTTGCAGTGGCGCCGATAAACGTCTCAACGCGGCGTACTCCGGCGCCGAGATCAGCGGCAGCTGCTTGACGAACGCAACGATTGCCCACAGGTCGGCCTCCGGCAGACGAAACTTCCATGCCGGCATCGCGGTCATTTTCAGGCCGTTTCTGACGGTCCAGAAAATTTCGGCCGGAGTCCAGTGAATCGCGGTGGCGGCAAGGTTGCCGGGGGCCGGCAGCAGGCCCAGCGCAAACGGCGAGGGCGCGACGCCGGGAGCGCCGTGGCATTGAACGCAGTGTTCGTCGTACAGACGAAGGCCGCGTTCCCCCAGCGCGGCGGAGGTAAGCGGCGGCACGTCAATGGCCGCAGCGCGCGCCGCGACCGAGGCGCGTGTGGTTTTTTCGAGCAGCCAATAGACAGGCCGCGTGTGCTGATCGGTAGCCGAAACATCGTAGAACCCGGAATAAGCGAACGCGATGGCCGCGCCCATGGCCGCGATCACCGCGCAGACAAGCGCCACAGCTATCTTCATCGCAATGAGTACAGATACGCGGCCATATCCAGCGCGTGCGCTTCGGAGACGGCGAGGTCAGGCATCGCGGTCAGTGGATCCACCGCTTGTGGCGCACGAATCCAGTGAATCATGTTGGCCGGCGTGTTTGGCAACACACCGGCCAGATAGACCTGCTCGCTTATCTGATGCAGTGGCGGGCCGACATTGCCGTCGGCGGTCGCCACACCGGGAATGCGATGGCACGCGCCACAGCCATATTGCCGCAGCAGCAGCCGGCCGTTGTCGGCACTGCCTGCGATCTTGTAGCGGGGCTCGTTCGCGCTACAGCCGGCGAGCAGGGCCGCGGCTAGGGCAGCTATCAGCTTCATGACTGCTTCACGCGCGCAGCGGCATCGAGCCAGCGGCTGAACAACATCAATCCGGCCAGCAGGAAAACGAACCCTGCCGGCACCCACATGATCAAGCCTCCAAGCTGCTGATCCTCGAGCGGCGTCAATCCCCACACCGCGGTTGTGTGCGCGTAAGCGCCATACAGCGGCGCCGGTGCGAAGGTGAGCAGCGCGCCGAGCACGGCGGTGTGAATCGCGGTGGTGAGCAGATAAACGATTGTCATTCCGAACTGCTGTGCAATCAGGAGTGCGTACCAGAAAATCAGCGCCGAGAAAAGAAAGCTCGCATGTTGGGCTGCGTGCACCCACGGGTGGGTCACGCTGGCGTCGAACAGGCGCGGCGCGTGCCAGAGCCAGATCACCACTGCATGCAAGGCCCATGCCGCCAGCGGCGCTGTCAGCAGGCGCCAGGTTCGCGGCCACGCAGCAACCGCACGCCAGGTGCGCGGAGCGGCGGCGGCAAATGCGGCGAGCGGCTTGCCGAGGACCAGCAGCGGCGCGCCGATCAGCATCAGCAGCTCGTGTTGCAGCATGTGCGCCGAAAACAGCTGCTCGCCCCAGCGATCGAGCGGCGATAGCAGCGCGATCGCAAGCGCGCTCCAGCCCGCGCAAAACGCGGCGGTCCGATGCATCGGAACAGCGTGTCGGCGGCGTCGCAAAGCGCGCATGCCGGTGACGTACAGCGCGGCCGATGCGAGCAATGCGACGATTGTCAGCCACCACAGCGCGGTGGCGGCGGTGTCGCGCACCTCGTGGGCGCAAGCGTTCGACGCCACCGCTGCAAGCACGATGCAGCAGGCAGCGTGTCTGCGCGCTAGCGCGTCCCGCACACGGGCACCCATAGCAGTGCGAGTGCTTCAAACAGAATCGCGACGATCGCAATGGCATTGACGCTGACCGTCATCCAGTCCGCCAACCGCGGTTGGCGCCACGATGCACGCGCGATTGTGATCGCGACGACCACTGCAATGACGGTCGCGATTGCAATCACCCACGGCGCCGCGGACTCGAAGCCGCGCGTGCACGCGAGCGCAGTGAACGCGTAGATCGAAACGAAATGCGCCGCCCAGATGATCGCCCCGGAGAACATGCGCAATGTGGTGGAGCCGAACGGCGGCTCTTGCGCGTTCATACGATCAGCCGCACGACGCCGTGCACCAGCGCCAGGCCGAGCAAGCCCTGCACGACGGCGTAGTGCCAGTAGAGCATCGTGTTGTCGAACGTCGAGCGGCGCTCCGAGTCGAGCAAGCCGGCAGCAGAGCGCGCGATCGTGTAAAGCGCCATCGTGCACACGACCGCCGCGAGAAAGCCCTGCAGAGAAATTGTCATGTACACCGCGGCGCCGTACGCCGACTCGCTGGGACGCAAGCCAGTCTGCCACTGGCCATATCCATCGACCGCGACCGCGCCGACGATCAGTACGATCGCTGCGCCGAGCGCGATCCGCACCGGCCACGCGGCGTTGTGCTTCAGCGACCGGCTTGCATAGGCAACCGCGCCGCTCGAGGCAGCCGTCAGCACTGCCGCGATCAGTGCAAAGATAGGCGACGGCAGCGCGTCGGCTTGCGGCCAGACATCGGGCGACACGGTCCACAGGTACAGGTAAGAAAAAACCAGGCACGCGAAGACCGAACCGGTCACCAGAATCAGTATGACCATCGCCCACCACGATTGCGACGATGGCCCGGTCGCGTACACCGGCAGCCTGATGCCGCCGCCGATATCGACCGGCGCATGCGAATAGCCGGGGTCGGTTTCCCATAGCCAGACGATGATGCTGCCGATGGCGATGACGCCGCACACCATCGCAACAGCCACCCACTTGACGGTCAGCAGCATGAAAAACGCTGCGGTGAAAACAGCCGCCAGGATAGGTGACCAGGCCGGCATCGGCATCTGCAACAGCCACTGGGGTCTGGCATCGAGCGGACTCGTGATGATCGTTTCGCGCCTGCCGGTGGCGGAGCCGGGCAGGTAGTAGCGTCCGGCTTCGACGTCGTCGGCCAGATTGGGCTGCTCCCACAGCGGATCGCGCGAGGTGACGATCGGAATGCTTCGACTCGAATAGTTTCCGTTCGGCAGCCATTCGAGCGTGCCCGCATTCCAGACATTGCCGGCGTTTTCTGCACTCGCCATGCGGAACTTGCGTGCCAGGTCAAACAGGAACAGCGCGACGCCGGCTGCGATCATGAAAGCGCCGAATGTCGAAACCAGATTCAGCGTGTCCCAGCCGAGCCCGGCCTGGTACGTGTACACGCGGCGCGGCATACCGGCCAGCCCGGTAATGTGCATCGGGAAAAACGCAACGTTGAAGCCTGTGAAGATCAGCCCGAACACCCAGCAGCCGATGCGCTCGGACAGCGCGTGCCTGCTGCAATAGGGCATCCAGTAATAGAACGCGGCGAACAGCGGAAACACCATGCCGCCGAACAGCACGTAGTGAAGATGCGCGACGATGAAGTACGTGTCGTGCGCCTGCCAGTCGAACGGCACGACCGCGACCATCACGCCGGTCAGTCCACCCAGAACGAAAGTTGCAAGAAAGCCGAGCACGAACAGGGTCGGTGTCTTCACCTGCACTTTGCCGGTCGCGAATGTGGCGATCCAGACGAAGATCTGAATCGCGCTCGGGATCGCCACCGCCATGCTGGCGGCCGAAAAGAAACTCAGGCTCAGCTGCGGAATTCCGGTTGCAAACATGTGGTGCACCCACAGGCCGAAGCTCAGGAACCCGGTGCCCACTAGCGCGAACACCACGAGCCGATAACCGACCAGCGGCGTGCGCGCCATCGTCGGCACGATCATCGACACCATGCCGGCGGCAGGCAGGAAGATGATGTACACCTCGGGGTGCCCGAAGAACCAGAAAAGATGCTGCCATAGCAGCGGATCGCCGCCTTTCTCGGCGGCGAAGAACGGCCATCCGAATGCGCGCTCGAGCTCGAGCAGCGTGGTGGCGAGGATCACCGCCGGAAACGCAAAGATGATCATCACGGCGAACACCAGCATCGCCCACGCGAAGATCGGAATCCGGTCGAGCGTCATGCCGGGCGCGCGCGTGCGCAGCACGCCGACCACGATCTCGATCGCGCCGGCAATCGCCGAGATTTCGATGAAGCCGATGCCGAGCAGCCAGAAGTCTTCGTTGAGCCCCGGCGAATAGGTTGCGCTGGTCAGCGGTGGATTCATGAACCAGCCGCCACGCGGTGCAAGATCGAAAAACAGGCTGCAGAAGAAGATCAAGCCGCCGACGAAATAGGCCCAGAAGGCATACGCCGACAGCCGCGGAAAAGGCAGATCGCGCGCGCCGAGCATGTTCGGCAGCAGCAACACTCCCATTGCCTCGACCGCGGGCACCGCGAACAGGAACATCATCATCGTGCCGTGCATCGTGAACAGCTGGTTGTATAAATTGGGCGAGACGAAATCGTTCTCGGGCACCGCCAGCTGCGTGCGCATCAGCAGCGCCAGGATGCCGGCCAGCACGAAGAACAGGAACGCGGCGCCGACGTAGAACACGCCGATGTAGTTGTTGTTGATGATGGTGAGAAAGCGCAGCCCGGGCGGCGGATCCCACAGTTTTTTTAGCTGCTCGAGCTCGCCGGGCGGGCGCGGCAGCGAATTGGGCAGGGCTGAAGTCGCAGCAGGATCCGTCACTTCAAACCTTCCAGGTAGCGGGCGATCACAGGCAGCTCTTCGCCGCTGAAGCTGCTGGCGAACGACGGCATCAGATTGCCGGGCTTGATCTGCTGGCTCTGCGCGATCCATCCGGCCATTGCGCCGACGTTGTTCGGCAGGATGCCGGCCGCCAGAGAAAGCCGGCTGCCGACATGCGTCAGATCGGGGCCGCGCGTGCCGACTGCCGGCGTGCCGCGCACCGTGTGGCAGGTGCCGCAGCCGCGCTCGATGAACAGCGATTGGCCGAGCTCGGCGGCCGTCGATTCCGCGGGGGTCGCGGATTCGATCTGCCGCGCGCGCCAGCGCTCGAATTCTTCCGCCGTTTCCGCCACCGCATACAACGCCATCAGCGCGTGCGGGCCGCCGCAGTATTCGGCGCACTGGCCGCGCATCACGCCGGCTTGATCGGCCTGCAATCGCAACACGTTGACGCGGCCGGGAATCATGTCGAGCT
>JACCSD010000220.1 GCA_013813185.1 Burkholderiaceae bacterium | reverse complement strand
CGGGTGGATCACGCTGCGACCGAGACCGACTACGGTCGCACCGAGGAAGTTGATGTCGCCCACAACGCTCAGCGCCACTTCTATCGTGCGCCTGCCGAGCATCTCGAGCGTGCGTTCCTGGTGATGCCTGGTTGGAGCGCGGGCAGCTTCCAACCGCCCGCGTACCTGCTCGACGATCCGCAGCTCGTTCGCCTGAAACCCCGTCAGCTGCGGTGGCGATCGGCTATGCGCGTCGACCTGAGTGAGCAGCGCCAGAGCTCCGGCGGAATCGATCTCGGTGACGCCGCTGCCATCGACGGCAAACTTTTCGGGCCATTGCAGTGCTTCGAGCTGTGCTGCGATGCGCGCGAGCGATGCCAGGCGCCACGAGCCGGTCAGCCGCAATGTTGCGAGGTCTGCCCCTTTTTCGAAGACGGCGTTCGGCGCAGCACTCTCAGCGCGCTCCGCAGCCTCAGGCATCACGCTCGCGACGCTTCTTGATGCGAGCGGACCACAGTTACTTCCTCTTTACGCGGCCGAGGCGCTTGGCGTTTGCGGTTGCCCGCCGATGCACCGGGCCGAGGCCGCTAGCCAGCACCCGCAACGTCGCACCTTGCATCTGTGCTGCCGCGCGCGAAAAAGACTTGCGTGCCACGGCGCTCGAAGGCATCCCCAGCGGAAAGGACCACGCTGACGCCCATGCCTGTGCCATCTGTTGATTCGCTTTAAACATCTGCACAGCCATTTGATTCCACGACTCGCCGAACGCAGCGACTTTCTCACTGCTCATTAGCTGAAACTCGCGCCGGTCGCGAGCGCTCGGGCGCGCAGTGTTCAGTCTGCCAAGGCGGTGGGCTACAACTTGTGGCACGGCGAACATCAACTCGGTCGCCTGCTTACCCATTCGGAGAGATTTGCGGCGCGCTGCCTTATTCATGATCGAAGTATCACGCTGCCAGCAACTGCCGCAGCACAAACGGAAGGATCCCGCCGTGCTTGTAGTACTCGACCTCGATCGGCGTGTCGATCCGTAGCTTGATCGCCACCTTCTGCGTCTTGCCGCCTGCGCGATGAATCAGCAGCGTCGCATCCTGCTGCGGCTTGATGCCGCTTTCGAGGCCTTCGATATCGAATGTTTCATTGCCGATGAGCTTCAACGTCTGTGCGCTATCGCTGCCGATGAATTGCAGCGGCAACACGCCCATGCCGACCAGATTGCTGCGGTGGATGCGCTCGAAGCTGCGTGCGATCACGGCCTTGACACCAAGCAGCTGCGTGCCTTTCGCGGCCCAGTCGCGCGACGATCCGGTGCCGTACTCCTCGCCGCCGAACACGACCGTGGGCACGCCGTCGTCGACGTATTTCATCGCCGCGTCGTAGATCGACATCAGCTCGCCCGATGGCTGCCGCAGCGTGAACCCGCCCTCGATCCGCGACCCGTCGGCCTGCTGCGGAATCATCAAATTCTTGATGCGCACATTCGCAAACGTTCCGCGCATCATCACTTCATGATTGCCGCGGCGAGCGCCGTAGGAATTGAAGTCCGCCTTTAGCACGTTGTTGCTGATCAGCCATTGCCCGGCGGGAGAAGTGTCTTTGATCGCGCCGGCCGGTGAGATGTGGTCGGTGGTGATCGAATCGCCGAAGATGCCGAGCGCACGCGCGCCCTTGACTCCGGTCGCCATCGCGGCGGGTTGCATCGCAAAGTCGTCGAAGAACGGCGGCTTTGCGATATAGGTCGATTTCGGCCACGTGTAGACCTGCCCCGAAACACTGCCCACTTTGTTCCAAAGCTCGCCCGGATCGCTTTTCACTTTGGCGTAGTTCGCTTCGTACGCTTGCGGGTCCATCGCGTACTTCATCAGCGCATAGATTTCGTCGGAGCTCGGCCACACATCGCCCAACCACACGTCCTTGCCCTGCGTGCTTTTGCCAAGCGGCTCGGTCATCAGGTCTTTCAGCACCGTGCCGGCGATGGCGTATGCGACAACCAGCGGTGGCGATGCGAGAAAGTTTGCTTTTAGGTTCGGATGGATGCGGGCTTCGAAGTTGCGGTTACCCGACAGCACGGCAGCGCACACAAGGTTGTTGCTGACAATGGCTTCGTTGATCTCAGGCGCGAGATCACCGGCATTGCCGATGCAGGTGGTGCAGCCGTACGCGGCCAGAGAGAAGCCGAGCTTCTCGAGATACGGAAGCAGACCTGTTTTCTGCAAGTAGTCGGTGACGATGCGCGAGCCCGGCGCGAGTGAAGTCTTGATGTGCTTTTGCACGGTCAAGCCCGCCTCCACCGATTTTTTTGCCAGCAGACCTGCAGCCAGCAACACGCCTGGATTGCTGGTGTTGGTGCAAGACGTGATCGCGGCAATGAGTACGTCACCATCGGCGACCGAGACCACGCCGCGGTCGGGGGCCGGCACCGGCTTGACCAGCGGCCGATTCGCTTTCATCTCTTCGACCATGCGCGGTGCGCCCTCCGGCACTGCAGGGCCGGTGCCGGCGCGAATTCCGTCGTCATGCATGATGGAAAACCGGTCGCCCAAGCGTTCTGCGGGCTGGTTGAACCCATTGTCCAGCAGCGGCGCCGCGAACAACCGCGTGAACTCCTTCTTGACGTTGCCGATCTCGATCCGGTCCTGCGGGCGCTTGGGCCCGGCCAGCGATGGCGCAACGGTGCCGAGGTCAAGTGAAACGACGGACGAATAATCGATCGCGCCTTCCTTGGGAATTCCAAACAGTCCCTGCGCGCGGAAGTACGCTTCGAAAGCGACGAGCTCCTCGTGCGTGCGTCCGGTGCCCTCGAAATACGAGATCGTCTTCTCGTCGACCGGGAAAAATCCCATCGTCGCGCCGTACTCGGGCGCCATGTTGCCTATCGTGGCGCGATCCGGCACCGCGAGGCTGGCGGTGCCTTCGCCGAAGAACTCGACGAACTTTCCGACCACTTTCGCCTTGCGCAGCAACTCGGTGACCGACAGCACCAGATCAGTGGCGGTCACGCCTTCGCGCAGCCTTCCTTTCAAGTGCACACCCACCACGTCGGGCGTCAGCAGGTACACCGGCTGGCCGAGCATGCCTGCCTCGGCTTCGATACCGCCAACGCCCCAGCCGACGACGCCGATGCCGTTGATCATCGTGGTGTGACTGTCGGTGCCGACGAGTGTGTCCGGGTAGTAGATGCCGTCCTTCTTGTAAACGCCGCGCGCCAGATACTCGAGATTGATCTGATGCACGATGCCGAAGCCGGGGGGTACGACGCCGAACGTGTCGAACGCCTGCATGCCCCACTTCATGAACTCGTAACGCTCGCGATTGCGCTGAAACTCGAGCTTCATGTTCAGATCGAGCGCGTCCTTGGTGCCGTAGTGATCGATCATCACCGAGTGGTCGACGACCAGATCCACCGGCACCAGCGGCTCGATCGTTTTCGCGTTCTTGCCCATCGCGTCGGCCACGTTGCGCATCGCTGCCAGATCTGCCAGCAGCGGTACGCCGGTGAAATCCTGCAGTACCACCCGCGCGACAACGAACGGAATCTCGTCGGTCCGGCTTGCGTTCGGCTTCCAACCTGCGAGCTGCCGCACGTGCTCTTCAGTGACCTTGACGCCGTCACAGTTGCGCAGCACTGCCTCCAGCACGATGCGGATCGATACCGGCAGCCGAGACACCTTGCCCATCCCTGCGGCTTCCAGTGCAGCAAGCTTGTAGAACTTGCCCCGCTTCGGACCGACGTTGAATTCTTGCAATGAATTGAAAAGGTTGTGCGCCATAAATTGCCTCAAATAATCATCATGTCCACGAACTCTTGCACCGGCGTCGCGGCCAGGCGTTTCGGGTCCATGCACAAATTTAGAATTGCATCGGCCTGCTTGGCGGGAAACACACGCGCCAGATTGGTCTTGAACTTTTCCACCAGCAACGGCATCCCTTCCTTGCGGCGCCGCTTGTGGCCGACTGGGTATTCGACCACGACTTCTTTCAACTTCTTCCCGTCCGCGAATTCGACGGTCAGCCCATTGGCGATCGAGCGCTTGCTGGGATCGTGATAGTCCTTCGTGAACTGCTTGTCCTCGACGCAAACGATCTTCTCGCGCAGCGGGTCGATCCGCGGGTCCGATGCAACATCGTCTTCGTAATCCTCGGCTGTCAAGCGGCCGAAGATCAGCGGCACGGCGACCATGTATTGAATGCAGTGATCACGATCGGCCGGGTTATCAAGGGGGCCTTTCTTGTCGATGATGCGAATACAGGCTTCGTGCGTGCGAATCGTGATCTTCTTGATATCCGCCGCCGTCTTGCCAAGTTTGTTCAGTTGCGCGTGCAGCGTCATCGCCGCTTCAACCGCCGTCTGGGAATGAAACTCGGCCGGAAAGGAAATCTTGAACAACACGTGCTCCATCACGTACGACCCGTAAGCGCGCTGGAACTCGAACGGTCTGCCCTTGAACGACACGTCGTAGAAGCCCCACGTTTTGGCGGACAGGACCGACGGATATCCCATCTCGCCTGTTTTGGCGATCAATGCGAGACGCACCGCGCGCGAGGTCGCGTCACCCGCAGCCCAGCTCTTGCGTGACCCGGTATTCGGCGAATGCCGATACGTTCGCAGCGATTGGCCATCGACCCATGCAAGCGACACGGCGTTGGTGATTTCGTCACGCGTCAGGCCCAGCATCTGCGCGACGACAGCGGTCGAGGCCACCTTGACCAAAACTACGTGGTCGAGCCCGACCTTGTTGAATGAATTCTCGAGTGCTATGCACCCTTGAATCTCGTGCGCCTTGATCATTGCGGTCAGTATGTCGTTGACCGTCAGCGGCGGTCGGCCCGACGCCGAAGCGTTGCGCGATAGCCAATCGGCGGTGGCGAGGATGCCGCCGAGGTTGTCCGACGGATGGCCCCATTCCGCTGCCAGCCATGTGTCGTTGAAGTCGAGCCAGCGGATCATCGCGCCGATATCGAATGCTGCTTTGACCGGGTCAAGCTGAAACTGGGTGCCGGGCACTCGGGCGCCGTTGGGTACAACGGTGCCCTGCACGATCGGGCCTAGCATCTTGGTGCAGGCCGGATACTCGAGCGCCTCGAATCCGCACCCGAGCGTGTCCATAAGGCAATAGCGCGCCGTGTCGTAGGCGTCTTTGCTCTTGATCTTGTATCGCGTCACGTAGTCGCCGATGTCGACCAGCACCTTGTCCGGTGCGGGACGAACGTTACTGATGTGGCTACTCATGCAACCGGGTCCGTTTATTTCTTTGATGTGTTTTTGCCGTCAACACGACCGGGTGACTTCAGCCTGCAGGTGATGGGCTCCGAGAGCAGCGGCTCGAACGTGAGCTGACCTTCGTCTCCCTTGCTATGCCAGACGACCTTGCCGTCTTTGCTCGCATAGCGAGAACCGGAGACGGTCGGGGTCGCCGTCACTTCGACCCGGCTGCCAATATAAGTGAGCTGCCCATCACCATCCGGGCGGCGGGGGTGAGCATTAAAACGCAGCACTCGCCCGTTGTCACACAGCCAGTCGGTGGTGAAACTGCGCGTCGGCGCCGTGTTGCTTGCGTGCGCCACAGGGAGAACCAGCCAAAGCAGCGACAGCGCCAACACGTGGATTAGCAATCCTGACTTCATGCTGGCTCCTCGAGTCTCTTCGCCCGAGCTCTCATTTTCGATTTTCGATCGGGACGAACTTCAAATCTTCGGGCCCGACGTAATTGGCACTCGGCCGGATGATCTTGTTGTCGATACGCTGCTCGATCACGTGCGCACTCCAGCCGCTGGTGCGCGAAATGACGAACAGCGGAGTGAACATCACGGTAGGCACGCCCATCATGTGATAACTGGTGGCGCTATACCAGTCGAGATTCGGAAACATTTTCTTCTCGCGCATCATCACTTGCTCGACGCGCGCCGAGATGTCGAAAAGCTTCATGTTGGCGCCGTCGGCTGACAGCGCGCGCGCGACTTCCTTGATGACTTCGTTGCGCGGGTCGGCAATCGTGTAGACCGGGTGGCCGAAGCCGATGATGACCTGCTTGTCTGCGACGCGCTTGACGATGTCCGCCTCGGCATCATCGGGGTTGTCGTAGCGGCCGATCGTGTCGAACGCGAACTCGTTGGCGCCGCCGTGCTTGGGTCCTTTCAGCGCGCCGATCGCTGCGGTGATCGCGGAGTACATGTCGCTTCCCGTCCCGGCGACTACTCGCGCGGTGAAAGTCGAAGCGTTGAACTCGTGCTCAGCGTACAGATTGAGCGACGTATGCATCGAGCGCGTCCACAACTCGGAAGGCACGCTTCCATGAAGAAGATGCAGAAAGTGGGCGCCGATCGTGTCATCGTCGGTCTCGACATCGATGCGCCGTCCCGAATGAGAGAAGTGATACCAGTAGAGGAGCATGGAGCCGAACGACGCCATCAGACGATCGGCGATATCGCGCGCTTCAGCGAGCTTGTGCTCGGGCCCTTCCGGCAGCACCGAGCCCAGTACCGAACACGCTGTTCGCATGACGTCCATCGGATGCGTATTGGCGGGCACCGCTTCGAGCACGCGTTGCACCGCGGCCGGAATCCCGCGCAAACTCTTTAGCTTGCGCTTGTAGCCGCTGAGCTCCGCAATCGTCGGCAGCTTGCCGTGGACCAGCAGGAAAGCGAGCTCTTCGAACTCGCAGCGGGCAGCGATATCGAGAATGTCAAAGCCACGGTAGTGCAGGTCGTTGCCGGTCCGACCGACCGTGCACAGCGCCGTGTTGCCCGCGACGACACCGGACAGTGCAACCGATTTCTTTGGCTTTGATGTAGCCACTGCGGCAGCCACTGCGGGAGCGTCGTTCATAGGGGGTCTTGCCTGTTCGCAAACAGCTGGTCCAGCCGATCCTCATAAGCCTGATAGCCGATGACGTCATACAGCTCCATTCGGGTCTGCATCGTTTCGACGACCGACTTCTGCGTCCCTTCGCGCCGCAGCGACGTGTAGACGTTCAATGCCGCTTTGTTCATGGCGCGGAAAGCGGAAAGCGGATAAAGCGCCATCGCGACTCCCGCGCTGCGTAGCTCTTCCAGCGTAAACAGAGGCGTGGCGCCGAATTCGGTGATGTTGGCGAGCACCGGCACTTGGACGGCATCAGCGAAGCGCCGGTACGTGGCGAGGTCTTTGACTGCTTCGGCAAAAATGCCGTCGGCGCCGGCATCGGCGCACAGGATTGCGCGCTCGATCGCGCGTTCAACACCCTCGACGGCAATCGAATCCGTGCGTGCCATCAGAAAGAAATCGGAGTCTGTCTTCGCGTCGGCTGCGGCTTTGACGCGGTCGGCCATTTCGCCGGCGCTGACGATTTCCTTGCCGGGCCGATGGCCACAGCGTTTGGCGCCGACCTGGTCTTCGATATGGCACGCGGCCGCACCGGCCTTGATCAGTGCCTTGACGGTGCGCGCGATATTGAACGCGCTGGGTCCGAAGCCGGTGTCGATGTCGACCAGCAGCGGAAGGTTGCAAACGTCGGTAATCCGGCGCACGTCAATTAATACATCGTCGAGCGTGTTGATGCCGAGGTCCGGCATCCCGAGCGAGCCCGCTGCCACGCCGCCGCCCGATAGGTAGATTGCGCGATAGCCGACCTGCTGCGCCATTAACGCATGATTCGCAATCAGCGCACCGACAATCTGCAGCGGTCGTTCAGCCTGCAGCGCTGCGCGAAATCTGCTACCCGCGGAAGCACCGGAGGTCATGTGCGAGGTGCCCTAGCCAACCAGATGCGCAACGCCATCGCGCTCCTCGAGCAGCTCTTTGAGTGTTGCGTCCATTCTTTGGCGCGAAAAATCGTCGATCTCCAACCCTCTGACGACTTCGTAGTTGCCATTGCCGCACACGCACGGCACTCCGTACACGATGTCATGCGGAACCCCGTAGCCGCCGTCGGAGGCCACGCCCATCGTCGTCCAGCGCCCGTCGGTGCCGAAGACCCAATCGCGCACATGATCGATGGCCGCGTTGGCGGCCGACGCTGCCGACGACAGCCCGCGCGCTTCGATGATCGCGGCGCCGCGCTTGCCCACCGTCGGGATGTAGGTGCCGCGGTACCACGCGTCGTCGATCATCGACTGGGCCGCCTTGCCGTCGATCGTTGCGAAGCGAATGTCCGGGTACATGGTCGGCGAGTGGTTGCCCCACACGATCAACTTTTCGATCGACGACACCGGCTTGCCCGTCTTGGCCGCCAGTTGCGACAGCGCGCGATTGTGATCGAGTCGCATCATCGCCGTAAAACTCGACTTCGGCAGCGATGGCGCCGATTTCATCGCAATGTAGGCATTCGTGTTCGCTGGATTGCCCACGACCAGCACCTTGACGCTGCGCTTGGCCGATTGATCGAGCGCCTTGCCCTGGGCGGTGAAGATTTGCGCGTTAGCGGTCAACAAATCCTTGCGCTCCATTCCGGGTCCACGAGGGCGCGCCCCGATCAGTAACGCAATATCGGTGTCCTTGAATGCGTTCGCCGGATCGCTGTGCGCTTGCATGCCCGCCAACAGCGGAAACGCGCAGTCTTCCAACTCCATCATCACGCCTTTCAGCGCCTTTTGTGCCTTCTCGTCCGGGATCTCGAGCAGCTGCAGCTCGACCGGCTGCTTATCCCCAAGCATTGCGCCGGAGGCGATGCGAAACAGCACTGAGTAGCCGATCTGCCCGGCGGCGCCCGTGACGGCAACGCGAACGGGAGCTTTGTTCATGATCTTGTTCTCCGATGCAATCCTCGTTCAGACAGCGGGCAGTCTACTGCAAAGATCGGGCTGGCACCACATATCTTATATAAGATAGATGACATATAGTACTGCGCTTTGTGTTGAAATGCCGCATGTCCAGTTCGGTCGCCAAGGATCCGGAGAGCGCTACCCAGGCCGCTGTCTACGCGCCCTTGTACCGTCAGATCAAGGACTTGATCGTCCAGGGGCTGCAGCGGGGCGAGTGGAAGCCCGGCGACATGATCCCGAGCGAGATCGATCTGGCGGCGCGGTTTCAGGTGAGCCAGGGAACGGTCCGTAAGGCGGTCGACGAGCTTTCCACAGAAAATCTGCTGGTGCGGCGGCAGGGCAAGGGCACTTTCGTCGCGACGCATCATGAAGCGCGCGCGCAGTTCCGGTTTCTGCGAGTAGTGCCGGACGATCATGCACCGCTCCCGGGGGTGAGCCGCTACCTCGACTGCCGGCGAGTCCGTGCCAGCGGCGAAATTGCGCGCCACCTGTCAGTCAGGCCGAGCGACCCGGTCGTGTATCTGCGCCGGCTTTTGAGCTTTGAAAACGCGCCGGTGGTCCTCGATGAAATCTGGCTGCCTGGAAATCTGTTCAAGAAGCTGACGGCCGAGCGCCTCGCCGAGTACACCGGGCCCCTGTATGGACTGTTCGAAACGGAATTTGGAACGCGCATGATCCGCGCCGATGAGCGGATTAGAGCGGTAGCAGCGACGGCCGACGCTGCCAAGCATTTGAAGATCGCAGCGGGCTCGCCGCTGCTATTGGTCGAGCGCGTCTCGTACACCTACGGTGAGCGGCCGGTCGAAGTCCGGCGCGGACTTTCGGTCACGGAGCGATATCACTATCGCAATACGCTTAGCTGACGTTCAAGCAATGTCAATCGGGGCGCGCGACCGATTTGGTTCAGTGCAGCATTTCGGTCAGAATAGTGCTCGCAACGCATTTCTAAAAACCAACGGCCTTCGATGAGCAGCTTCACCGTAGAAAAGCAACCGCGGCCGCGATTTCGAAACCTCAACTTCCCGCTGCTGCTGACCTATCGCCTGCCGTTGCCGGGCGTGGTGTCGATCATGCATCGAATCAGCGGAGCAGCGCTGTTCCTGATGTTGCCGTTGCTTCTCTGGCTGTTCGACCTGAGCCTGATGTCGGAACTGAGCTTCGAACGGCTGCGTGCAATCGTCTCCAACGTCTTCTTCAAGCTGGTGCTCGTGTTGCTGATCTGGGCCTTTTTTCACCACCTGGTCGCTGGCATTCGGTACCTGCTGCTCGATCTTCACATTGGGATTGACCTTAGATCTGCGCGTGCCAGCTCAATCGCGGTCTACGCGGTCAGTCTTCCGCTGACCTTTATCGCCGCGTTAAAGGTCTTTGGGGTGATTTGATGGGGTACCCACCAATCGGCATTGGTCCCAAGCGCGTCGCGGTGGGCGCGCACTATGGATTGGCGGGCTTTCTCGGTCAGCGAATTACATCTGTGGTGCTGACGCTCTGGGTGTTGCTGGTCGGCGTCAGCGTGCTGTTCGGCCCGTTGTCGTACGACACGTGGGCCGCGCTATTTGCCCCGCTGTGGATGAAGGTCAGTACGCTGATCGCGCTGTTTTCACTGCTGTACCACGCGTGGATCGGCATGCGCAATATCTGGATGGATTACGTCACGCCGGTATGGGCGCGGCTGTCGGTGCAGACGATCACTGTGCTGTGGTTGATCGCCTGCGCGGTGTGGTCAGTGCAAATCCTGTGGCGGGTATGAAGCCCCCGCGCTCGCTTCGCTCGCTGCCCCCCGAGGGGGTGCGTCGGCACCTTGGGGCGGCCCGACGGTACTGACATGAGCGTGCCAGCGCTATCAAAGCTAACGCGCCGCCGATTTGACGCGGTAATCGTCGGCGCCGGCGGCGCCGGCATGCGATGTTCATTGCAGCTTGCGAACGCGGGACTGAACGTTGCGGTGCTGTCGAAGGTGTTTCCGACGCGGTCGCACACGGTGGCCGCGCAGGGCGGCATCGGCGCGGCGCTCGGCAACATGACCGAAGACAACTGGCTGTGGCACATGTTCGACACCGTCAAGGGGTCGGACTACCTGGGCGACCAGGATGCGATCGAGTTCATGTGTCGTGAGGCGCCCCACGTCGTCTACGAACTCGAACATTTCGGCATGCCGTTCGATCGCAATCCGGACGGCACGATCTACCAGCGTCCTTTCGGCGGGCACTCGGCGCACTACGGCGAGAAGCCGGTGCCGCGCGCGTGCGCGGCCGCCGACCGCACCGGGCACGCGATGCTGCATACGCTGTATCAGCGCAACGTCGCGTCGCGTACGCAGTTTTTCGTTGAGTGGATGGCGCTCGACTTGATTCGCAACGTCGACGGCGACGTGGTCGGCGTGATCGCGCTCGAGATGGAAACCGGCGAGCCGATGATCTTCGAGTCCAAGGTCACCGTGCTGGCGACCGGCGGTGCGGGGCGTATCTGGGATGCATCGACCAATGCGTATATCTGCACCGGCGACGGAATAGGCATGACGGCGCGCGCCGGACTGCCGCTCGAGGACATGGAGTTCTGGCAGTTTCATCCCAGCGGCGTCGCCGGCGCTGGAGTGCTGATTACCGAGGGCGTGCGGGGCGAGGGCGGCTTCCTGCTCAACTGCAATGGCGAGCGGTTCATGGAGCGCTACGCGCCGACGCTGAAGGATCTGGCGCCGCGCGATTTCGTTTCGCGCTCGATGGATCAGGAGATCAAGGAAGGTCGGGGTTGCGGTCCGAACAAGGACTACGTTTTGTTGAAGCTCGATCACCTCGGCGCCGAGACGATCATGAAGAGGTTGCCCTCGATTCGCGAAATTGCGATCAAGTTTGCGAACGTCGATCCGATCCGCGAGCCGATTCCGGTAGTGCCGACGATCCATTACCAGATGGGTGGCATTCCGACCAATCACCACGGCCAGGTAGTCGCGCCCTCATTTTCAACACCGGGCGGCGACCCGAACGCTGTCGTCGAAGGCTTGTATGCGATCGGCGAATGCGCTTGCGTCAGTGTTCATGGCGCAAACCGGCTGGGTACCAATTCGTTGCTCGACCTGCTTGTATTCGGACGCGCCGCGGGCAATCGAATCATCGAGCAGCAAGTGGTGCAGCAGGGCCACAAGAGTTTTCCGGCCGCGGGCGGCGAGGCTGCGCTAGCGCGGTTGGCGGCGCTCGACGCGGCCGCGGGTGGTGAACGCGTGCAGGATGTCGCCGACGCCATCCGCAAGACGATGCAGTCGCATTGCGGAGTGTTTCGCACCGGATCCATGTTGCAGGAAGGCGTCCGCATGATTACGGCGCTGGAAGAGCGCGCAAAGCGTGTTTCGATCGACGATAAATCGAAAATCTTCAACACCGCGCGCGTTGAAGCGCTCGAGCTCGAGAACCTGGTCGAAACGGCCAAGGCAACCATTTTCTCCGCGGCTGCGCGCACCGAAAGCCGCGGCGCGCATGCGCGCGAGGACTTCCTTGAGCGAGACGACGTGCACTGGCTCAAGCATTCGTTGTACTACTCCGACGGCAATCGCCTCGACTACAAGCCGGTCAATATGAAGCCCTTGAGCGTCGACGGATTCGAGCCGAAGCGCAGAACGTTTTAGGAACAGGCAGACAATGACTACCAGCACCGCGGCTGAAGCGCCATCGACCACAGTCGCCTCAGTCCAAACCCGTACCGTCAAGTTCGAGATCTATCGCTACGATCCGGACGCCGACCAGCAACCCCGAATGCAAAAGCTGCAGGTGACGCTGCAGCCGAACGACCGCATGCTGCTCGATGCGCTGATCCGCATCAAGGCCGAAGTCGATGACAGCCTGTCGTTGCGGCGCAGCTGCCGCGAAGGGGTGTGCGGCTCCGACGCGATGAACATCAACGGCAAGAACGGGCTTGCCTGCGTTACCAGTCTGCGCGATCTTAAGGAGCCGATCGTCCTGAGGCCGATCCCGGGATTGCCGGTGATCCGCGACCTGATCGTCGACATGTCTCAATTTTTCAAGCAGTACGAATCGATCAAGCCTTATTTGATCAACGACACGCCCCCGCCCGAAAAGGAGCGTTTGCAGTCACCGGCGGAGCGTGAAGAGCTCAATGGACTGTACGAATGCATCCTGTGCGCATGCTGCTCGACCGCGTGTCCGTCGTTCTGGTGGAATCCGGATAAGTTCGTGGGTCCGGCCGGCCTGCTGCAGGCCTATCGCTTCATTGCCGATTCGCGCGACCAGGCGACCAACGATCGGCTCGATAACCTGAACGATCCCTATCGCCTGTTTCGTTGCCACACGATCATGAATTGCGTCGATGTATGCCCAAAGAATCTGAATCCAACCCTGGCGATCGGCAAGATCAAGGAGTTGTTGGTGCGGAGAGCGGTGTGATTACAGACGCTGCTGCGTTGCCGTTGGCGCGCCGGCGCCTGCGTTGGCGCGCACGCCGCGGGTTGCTCGAAAACGATTTGATCATTTCGCGATTTTTTGAGCGGCATGGCGACTGTCTCACGTATGACGAGATGGTGTCGATGGAGGCGCTGCTCGATCTGCCGGACAATGAACTACTTGATCTGCTGTTGGCGCGCACAGACCTGCCGCACGCGCTCGATGTTCCGGATTTGAGCGCGCTGCTGCACCGGCTGCGCGCGTGCTGAATCACACCTAGGACCGAATCCATGGCGCTCGATCCCTCGAACAAGAAAGCGACACTGACGTTTTCCGACGGCTCGCCGGCACTCGATCTGCCGATTCATGCGGGGACGATCGGCCCCGACGTCATCGACATCCGTCAGCTCTACGGCAAGACCGCCAGGTTCACGTACGACCCCGGATTCCTGTCGACCGCGGCGTGCGATTCGTCGATCACGTACATCGACGGCGACAAGGGGGAGTTGCTGTATCGCGGGTACCCGATCGAGCAGTTGGCAACCCAGTGTGATTACCTGGAGACGTGCTACCTGCTTCTGTACGGCGAGCTGCCGAGCTCGGAGCAGAAAAGACAGTTCGACCGGACGGTGACGTATCACACGATGGTCAATGAGCAGATGCAGTTTTTCTTGCGGGGCTTCAGGCGCGACGCCCATCCGATGGCAGTGATGACCGGCCTGGTCGGCGCCATGTCGGCGTTCTATCCGGATTCGATGAATTTGAACGACCCTCAGCAGCGCGAGATCTCAGCGCACCGGTTGATTGCCAAAATGCCGACGCTGGTGGCGATGGCTTACAAGTACACGGTCGGCCAGCCGTACGTTTACCCGCGCAACGACCTGTCGTACGCGGCGAACTTTATGCGGATGATGTTTGCGACGCCGTGCGAGGAGTACAAGGTCAACGACGTGCTGGTACGCGCGATGGACCGTATTTTCATCCTGCACGCCGATCACGAACAGAACGCTTCGACGTCGACGGTCCGGCTGTGTGCATCTTCCGGCACGAATCCTTTCGCTGCCATCGCGGCCGGCGTGGCGTGCCTGTGGGGCCCGGCGCACGGTGGCGCGAACGAAGCGGCGCTCGGCATGCTGCATCAGATTCAGCGCGAGGGCGGGGTGGCGAAGATCGGCGAGTTCATCGCCAGCGTGAAGGACAAGAACTCCGAAGTCCGGTTGATGGGCTTCGGCCATCGCGTCTACAAGAACTACGATCCGCGCGCGAAGTTGATGCGCGAAACGTGCCACGAGGTGCTGCAGGAGCTCGGGCTGCAAGACGACCCGCTGTTCAAGCTGGCGATGGCGCTGGAAAAAATAGCGCTCGAAGACGAGTATTTCGTCAGCCGCAAGCTGTACCCCAATGTCGATTATTACTCGGGGATTGTGCAGAAGGCGATCGGCGTCCCGGTGCAGCTTTTCACTGCGATTTTTGCGCTCGCGCGCACGGTGGGCTGGATCGCGCAACTGAACGAGATGATCGCTGATCCCGAGTACAAGATCGGGCGGCCGCGGCAGCTGTACGTCGGCGAAAAGCGGCGTGACGTCACTCCAATCGCCAGTCGCGGCGTCAAACACGAAAAGCGGGCAGCGGAGCGCGTTTAGCGCGGAGCGCGGCGATCATTGCGCGGCTTCGGCCTTCAATGGCTTCGGAGTCTTGTTGATCGGCTCGTAGCCGATGCGCTCGTATTCGGCAATGACCTGCGCACCGAGCAGCAAGAAGATGGCGCCGATCTCTACGCTGATCAATACGGCGATCGACGTCGTCAACGAACCGTAAACGACCTGAATCTGCGAGATCGTCGAGTAGTACCAGACGAGCACGTGGCGCGTGATCTCCCACAGCAGTGCCGCTGCGGTGCCGCCGATCAACGCGTGGCGCAGCCGCAGCCGTCCGACCGGCATCACAAGATAGATCGCACTCAACAGGAAAATCTCGCCCACCACCCCGACCAGGTATAACAACCGAGCGGAAAACAATTCGAGCGGGCGCGACTCACCGAGTATGACGACGGCGTGCGTGCCCAGCCGGCCCAGCGCGCCCGATACGATCGTGATGATCAGCAGTCCGACCGTAAGTGCGAGGATGAACAGGTAGGGCATGACGGCAGACATCAGAAAGTGCCGCCGCCGCACGGTGACGCGGTGAAAGAAAATCACCGACATTGCGTTCTCCAGCACGGTGAACGCAAGTGTGCTGAAAAACAGCATCAGAACCAGCAGCAGCCATCCGACGACATCGCGATGGGTCAGGAAGGTTCGCAGCTCACCGACCAGGGCGCCCGATTGCCCGGGAACCACGAACTCCAGATACGCGCCGATGGCGCTTAGCACTTGCGCTTCCTCGAATACTTGAGTCAACACCAGCACCACCAGAATCAGCAGCGGCACCAGCGACAACAGCGCGTAATACGCGACCGCACCCGCGAGCAGCAGTCCCTGATTCGCGCGGAACTGTTTGAGCACCGCAAGCGCGAAGTCAAGCGGATGGCGGAGCACCCTTTTCGCGCTGCTGGCGAGCTTCTTCATCGCCGCACTCTAGCGCGACTGGAGTGCGGGCCCGGACGGGCCTCGAGCCGCTCTAGCCGGTTTTTGTCATCCCCGCGCTGATCTGCCGCCAATCGAATTTGCGGGTGGTGAGCATCGCGGCGGACAGTGTTGCGAACAGCAGTGCGCTTCCCATCAGCAGTGCGGTGTCCTCGGCGATCAAGATCGCGTAAATGGTCGCGTACATCAACAGTAGTGCGCCGCCGAAGCCAAGCGCCCGCGCTCGATTCGCAAGAACGTGACCCAGGTAGTAAATAATCAGCAAGGTGCACGCGGAGGCGGCAATCGAATAAGCGAGGCCGAATGCGATGTGCTCGGACAGACTGAGCAACAGCAGGAAAAAGATGACGAGCGCCAGTCCGACAAAGCCGTACTGCACGGGATGTGCGTTTAGTGAGCGCAACGTGTCGAACAGGAACATAGCGCCGAACACGAGAACGATGATCAGCGCGCCGTGCTTGGCGGACCGCTCGGCAAGCAGGTACGTGTTAACCGCTTCGATGAAGTCGATCTCGAACGTGTCGAGACGTGCTTGTGCGTGCTGCGCCGGTGACCGCTGCAGCGGCGTGCCGGACGCCAGCGTTCGCACCTGCTGCTGGACGCCGGAGGCAAGCGCTGAAATTGCCCACTCAGCGGAGAATCCGTTGGCAGTGACGGTGCGTTCGCGCGGCAAATAGCTGCCGCCGAAGTGCGGATCTGGCCAGGCTGATTTCACCGTCACCGTGCTCGCGGCTGCGGTCGGCGCGAACGCCAGGCGCTCGGTACCGGCGAGTTCGAGATTGATCAGGAAGCGCGTGGACGATCCGTCGGCCGAGTCCGCCAGCAGCGCATGCAGACCCGCCGCAAGCATCGGCAGTTGTGTGCCCTCGCGAAACGGCACGGCCTTGCCATCCAGGCTGACTACCGGGGCTCCGCGCAGCCCGCGCACGTCGGCGATGGGCAGGACCAGGCGCGGTTCACCCCAGACGATTCGCCGCCCCTCGGCCGTGGGTTTGACCTGGCTGCGATCCGGCCACGTCGCGGTGCCGTTGATGGAAATCGCCGATTCGAATGTTCGCACTCGATGGATGCCGCGATAGCGATCGTTCTTGACGGTCACTTCGGCGTTGGCTTGCGACTGGTCGGCGAACCACACCAGCTGCCTCGCTTCGCTCAGTTGCGCGATGCGCACACGATTGTTCGCGTCCACGTTCTGCTCGGTCCAATGTTCGACGTACGGCCAGATGAAGAACGGCAGCGCCACCGTCTGCGGCCCGGCAAAGCTCGCCTGCACACTCGCCACAGCCTGCGCCCGGCGCGATGCGCGCTCGGCAATGAGCCCTTCGATCATGCCGAGGGGAATCAGCATCAGCACGGCAAGCGCGCCGATGATCAACGCTTTAAGCAGGGCAGAATTGCGCAGTGGTTTGAGCACGAGGAGCTCCGGTGGAAACGGGAACTCCGATCGTCACGGAGCCGCGTGAAAAACCGCGGAACGCGTGATGAAGGCCAGGTGAACTAGCGCAACTCGGCGTTCAGCGCGTGCAGCGCCACCGCGCCCGGGCACAGATCGGCTTCTGTGAGCTGGTTAAGCGGGGTTGCGGGAGTCGCGAGATGCTGGTGCAGGTCGTCCGCGTCGGCGTCGATGTACAACAGTCCGGTCACGATCTCGCCGCGTGCCTGGTGCAGTTGAATGTGATTGATGGCGGCCAGGCGATCGGCAGCGTCGTACTCCTGGTCAATCTTGCGCAGTCGCAGGCGGCTGCCGTCGTGCTGCGTGACTTCGATCACTTCGCCGGGCGCGTAGTCGGCGGCGATCGCTTTCCGGTGCGGCATGAAGTCGAGCCGATTGACCGCATCGTTGTGCTCGCGCACATAGTCGTAGCTCTTGGTGCTGCCCGGATGATTGTTGAACGCCACGCACGGGCTCAGCACGTCGATCAGCGCCGCGCCGCGATGACTGAGCGCGCCTTTTATCAGCGGCACCAGCTGCTCCTTATCGCCGGAAAAGCTGCGCGCAACGTAGGTCACGCCGAGTTGCAGCGCGATCGCCACCATGTCGATCGGTGCGTCGCGGTTGATTGCGCCGCGCTTCGATTTGGAGCCCTGATCGGCGGTCGCCGAAAACTGGCCTTTGGTGAGGCCGTACACGCCGTTGTTTTCGACGATGTACGTCATGTTGACGCCGCGGCGGATCAGGTGCGCAAATTGGCCGAGCCCGATCGACGCCGAGTCGCCGTCGCCCGACACACCGAGGTAAAGCAAATCGCGATTCGCGAGGTTGGCGCCGGTCAGCACCGACGGCATGCGCCCGTGCACCGAGTTGAATCCGTGCGAAGCACCGAGGAAATAATCAGGCGTCTTCGACGAGCATCCGATGCCCGACAGCTTCGCGACTCGATGCGGCTCGATCGCCAGCTCCCAGCACGCCTGCACAATCGCTGCAGAAATCGCATCGTGGCCGCAACCCGCGCACAGGGTCGAGATCTTTCCTTCGTAGTCGCGCCGCGTAAAGCCAAGGCTATTGACCGGCAAAGTCGGGTGGCGCAGTTTCGGTTTGGCTAAGTAAGTCATGCTGCTTTTCCTGACTTGATCGGAAGCACATTTGCACCGCGCACGCGCGACGCAATCGCATCCACGATGAAGCGCGCGGTGATCGGTGTGCCGTCGTAGTGCAACACGGCCACCAGCCGGGCCGGGTCGATCTGCAATTCATTGATCAGCATCGACCGCAGCTGGCCGTCGCGATTTTGTTCGACGACGAACACGGATTCGTGCTCGGCGATGAACTTCTTGATCGACGGCGGAAATGGAAAGGCCCGCACCCGCAGCCGATCCAGATGAACACCTTGCCGCTCGAGTTCGTCGATCGCTTCGTTCATCGACGGACTGGTCGAGCCATAGTAAATGACCCCATGCGAAGTCTTCTGCGCGGAGTTCGATATCACTGGCTGCGGTACGAGCTTGGCTGCGGTTGCGAACTTCTTCTGCAGCCGCTCCATGTTGTAAATGTAGTCCGGACCCGCTTCGGAGTAGCGCGCGTACGCATCCTTCGTGGTTCCGCGCGTGAAGTACGCGCCGCGCGTCGCGTGCGTGCCGGGCAGGGTGCGCGAGGCAATGCCGTCGCCATCCGCGTCGAGATAACGCCCGAAGTCGCGTCCCGATTCGAGCTCGGCCTCGCTCATGACCTTGCCGCGGTCGTATCGGCGGCTGTCGTCCCACTTCAACGGTGCGCACAAGCGGTGATTCATGCCGATATCCAGATCGGTCATCAGGAATATCGGAGTCTGCAGCCGCTCCGCCAGGTCGAGCGAGGCGGCGGCAAACTCGAAACACTCGTACGGGTCCTCCGGAAACAGCAGCACATGCTTGGTGTCGCCATGCGAGGCGTAGGCGCACGCGAGCAAGTCGGATTGTTGCGTGCGGGTCGGCATGCCGGTCGACGGTCCGCCGCGCTGGACATCGATAATGACCGCCGGGATCTCAGCGAAGTACGCAAGTCCGATGAATTCGCTCATCAGCGAGATACCGGGGCCCGACGTGGCCGTAAACGAACGCGCCCCGTTCCAGCCGGCACCGATCACGATCCCGATCGAAGCGAGTTCGTCTTCGGCCTGAACGATCGCGAACTTGTTGGTGCCTGTCGCTTTGTCGACCCGATACTTGCTGCAGTATTTCTGAAACGCCTCGGCGAGCGATGACGATGGCGTGATCGGGTACCACGCGCACACCGTCGCGCCGCCGTACACGCAGCCGAGCGCTGCGGCCGCGTTACCCTCGATGAAGATGCGCTCACCGACCGCGTCGCGCCGCTCGATGCGGAGGTCGATCGCATCTTCCAACCGCTCGCGCGCGTGATGCAACCCGGTCATGAACGAATCGAGGTTCGGCTTGATCAACCGATCCTTGCCTTTGTACTGCTCGCCGAGCAGCTGCGCGATCACTTCGGGTTCGATACCGAGCAGCTCGGTCAGCACGCCGACGTACATGATGTTCTTCAGCAGCTGGCGCTCTTTGGCGTCGACGTACTTGCTAGCCGCGATATCGGTCAGCGGAACGCCGATCAGGTTGATGTCGGCGCGCAGCTTCGCCGCCGCGATCGGCTTGGTGCTGTCGTACATCAGGTAGCCGCCGGGCTCGATCTCGGCGATGTCTTTGTCCCACGTCTGCGGGTTCATCGCGACCATCAGGTCGACGCCGCCACGACGGCCGAGGTGGCCTTGCTCGGTCACGCGCACCTCGTACCAGGTCGGCAAGCCTTGAATGTTCGACGGAAAGATATTGCGCGGTGACACCGGCACGCCCATGCGCAGAATGCTGCGCGCAAACATTTCATTCGCGGACGCCGACCCCGAGCCGTTGACGTTTGCGAACTTGACGACGAAGTCATTGACTGCGTTGATGCGCGGCGTGCGCTGCGCTGAAGCGGCGGCTCGGTCAGGAGCGTTCATGCAGCCACCCTGACAGCAGAACCAGGCCGCGTGCGGCAATCGCGCCCAGCCTGCGTCATGTCCAGCAAAAACTTCTGCATATCCCATGCGCCGGTCGGGCAGCGCTCGGCGCACAGACCGCAGTGCAGGCAAACGTCCTCGTCCTTGACCATCGCGCGACCGGTCTTCAGTCCCTCGGCGACGTACAGGTCCTGCTCGACATTCAACGCGGGCGCACGCAGCCGCTGGCGCAGTTCGGCCTCCTCGCCATTGACAATGAAGTTAATGCAATCAGTCGGGCAAATGTCGACACATGCATCGCATTCGATGCACAGCTGAGCCGTGAATACCGTCTGTACGTCGCAGTTCAGGCAGCGCTGTGCTTCCTTCCACGCAGTCGCAGGGTCGAAGCCGAGCTCGACTTCGACCTTGATATTGCGCAGCACCTGGTTGACGTCGCGCCAGGGAACCTTGTAGCGCTCGTCGTTGGCGACTTCGTTGTCGTAGCTCCACTCGTGAATGCCCATCTTTTGCGACAACAAGGTGACGCCGGGAGCAGGGCGGTCGTGCACGTCTTCGTCGTGCAGCAGCTTGTCGATCGAGATGGCGGCGTCATGTCCATGCGCCACGGCCCAGATGATGTTCTTCGGTCCGAGGGCCGAATCGCCGCCGAAGAACACGTTCGGGATCGACGACTGTAGCGTGGTCTTGTCGAGCACCGGCATGCCCGACTCGTCGAACGCGATGCCGCTATCGCGTTCGATCCAGGGGAATGCGTTCTCCTGGCCCACTGCGATCAGCACTTCGTCGCACTCGTGAATTACCTCGGGCTCGCCGG
>JACCSD010000203.1 GCA_013813185.1 Burkholderiaceae bacterium | reverse complement strand
AGTCACGTTTCGCGCGCAAGCGCACGACGGCCACGACCTGATATCCGAGGGCACGCACGAGCGCGTCGTCATCGACGCGGCGCGCTTCAATCAGAGGCTGCAATCGAAACGAAGCGCGACGGTTTGAGAGCAGTACCGCCGCCACAACCGAACTCGCCGGTGCCGTCGCCGTGCATTTCGATTTGCAAAGTGGATGCGGCCAGCGGATGGTGTGAAGGCTGCCTGCGCTCAATCGACGAAATAGCGCGGTGGTCGCGAATGGGCGATGACGAAAAGCGCGCAGTGTGGGCGCAGCTCGCAGGACGGCGCATATCGTGACCGCTGCTTCGGCAGCGCTGCCTTCAACGATGCGCGTACTCGAGCGCGGCTGGGTTTCGTCGAACAATGTTTTGCTGCTCGATGGCGAACACTCGGCGACGTTGGTCGACACCGGCTACGTCACTCATCGCGAGCAAACGCTGCAGCTGGTACGCCACGCGCTCGACGGCAGAAAGCTCACGCGCATTATCAACACCCATCTTCACTCGGATCACTGCGGCGGCAATGCACTGTTAAGCCGCGAGCTCGGCGCGACGATCTCGATTCCGCCGGGACACGCAAAGGCAGTCGAACTCTGGGACGACGCCACGCTCGGCTTTTCGGCATGCGGGCAAGCGAGCGAGCGGTTCATGTACGACGCGCTGATCGAGCCGCGAAGCCGCCACGTGCTGGGCGGCGACGAATGGCAGGCGTTCGCATCGCCGGGACACGATCCGCACTCGGTGGTGTTGTGGAACGCGCACGAACGGACGCTGATTTCGGCCGATGCGCTTTGGGAATATGGCTTTGGCGCGATATTCCCCGAAGTCGAAGGCGAATCAGGATTCGCCGAGCAGCGCGCGATTCTCGATTTGATCAAGCGCCTGCAACCGCGGCTCGTCGTCCCGGGCCATGGCGCACCGTTTATCGAAGTCGATCAGGCGCTGGATCGCGCCTTCGCGCGTCTGCAAGCGCTCGAAGCCAGCCCGGAGCGCAACGCGCGAAGTGTGATCAAGACGCTGCTCAAGTTTCATCTGCTGATCGTTCGCCAGGCGGCGCTCGACGAGCTGATCGCACGCTGCGGCGGGTGGCATTACGCGCGGATCGTCAACGATCGTTACTTTCGCTTGCCGTTTTCCGATTTCATTCAACGCAGCGTCGATGAACTGGTCGCCGGTGGCGCGCTTGAGTTGCGCGACGGCGTTGTTGCCAACCGTGACGGCTAAACAAGAACCGCGGTGGCAATCAGCGCGATCGACACCAGCGCAACCACTCCGGCGAGCAGGTGCAGGTCGTCACTGGAATCTGTGCCGTTGTTGACATCGTCCGTCATCGCTGCCTCCTTCACGGGTGCCTGGGATAGATATCGGCAAAAAACAGAGGCGGTTGAGGTTTAAAAGTGGAGTTTGGCTCGCTTGGACGGCATAACTCAGAACACCAGCGTCCGGGTTCGGCTGTTCATCGCTTCCGAAATGACGCTGGCGGCGCCGGCGTGCCCAGCGCACTCTGCTATCAGCGAGGCCCCGCGCGCGTGTTCGTGCATCGCCATTGCACACGCGTACAGCCGGACTCCGGCAGCATTGACTTCGCGGAGGAAGTCGCCCACGGTCTTGGTGCGTTCGGCATCGGTATGCGCGGCGTCCGCCACGCCGGGCAGTAACCAGCGCACCGCCGTCGAGGTGAAGTGCATTTCAACGTCGACTTCGAGCGCGCGCGCCGCAAGTGCGTAGACAAACGGAGCCGCTGCCAGTGCAGGCCGCTCCGGCCCCGCCGACCACAGCACGATCACGAGCTTGTCCGCGCCTTCGCTCATCGATCAATAACCCCGATTGGGATCGATGTCGAAATCTTCGGTGTAGAAGTCGTCGATCGGCGGCACCAACTTTTCGGCCAACCGCGGCAGCAACCATTCGCGATAAGCAGTCACGTCCATCAGGGCCGCACGCTCCTGTTCCAATGCCGTGGGCTCGACGCTGAACAACCACCCCGCGCCGTACGGGTCGGTGATGATCAGATGAATGTTGTCGACCGCCGACGAATTCGCCTCGATGATGCGGCACGACAGTGGCGCGTGAATAGCCACTGCGGTCTTGCCGGTTTCCATTACGCCCATCGACCGATCGCGCTCGATCGTGCTGCCGGCCGGCCGCGGAGTGAACAACATGAACTGGCCGTGCGCCGACACCAGGTGAGTGGCTCCGACCCGCACTCGACCGTCAGCGCCGAGACGCACCCACATGTCCTGCTCAGGGGCGTACAGCACGTCGTGCGCCAGCCGATCCAGTTCCTTCTCGAAAGCGACGGTCACTTGATCCTACGAACGAATGTTCGCGTCCTTGATGATTTTCGCCGAGCGCGCCATATCGTCCTGCTGGAAGCGGACGAACTCATCGACCGAGCCCGGTGTCAGCAGAATTCCCTGCGGCACCAAACGATTGCGCACGTCGGCGGTTGCGAGTGCCTTGTTGACCTCGGCGTTCAGCCGCTGCACGAGCTCACTTGGGAGGTTGGCGGGACCCCACAAGCCGTACCAACTGGTGAACTCGTAGCCCGATATCGTTTCGGCGACTGTCGGCACATCCGGACGACCCGGCACACGCTCGCCCGAAGTGACAGCGATCACCTTGAGTCGACCCGCTTTTGCAAGCGATTGCGACCCGAGAATCGGATCGATGAACCCATGTACCTGGCCGCCGACCAGATCCTGGAAGGCCGGCGCCGTGCCCTTGTACGGCACGATCAGAAGATCGATGCCGGCAGCACGCTTCAGCGATTCGGTGGCCAGATGCCCGGCAGCGCCCGCGGCGCCGATCGCGAACGCGAGCTTGCCGGGATTCGCTTTGGCGTGCGCAATCAGGCTGCGCATGTCGTTGGCAGGTACATCGTTGTTCAACGCCACTGCGAGCGGCGCTTTGGCGACCAGCGCGATCGGCGAGAAATCCCTGACGACGTCGTAGGGAGGCGTGGCCATCGTCATCGGCGTCGTCGTGAACACCGAAGCGTTGAACAGCAGCGTGTATCCGTCTGCGGTAGATTTGGCCACGGCGCTTGACCCGATCGTTGCCAGCCCGCCCGGCCGATTATCGACGACGAAGGCTTGGCCCATCTGCTCACCGAGTTTCTGCGCCAGCAGCCGCCCGACCACGTCGAGCGTTCCGCCCGGCGGAAACGGAATCACGACCGTCACCGGCCGGCTCGGGTACGACTGCGCGCTGACGGTGGCAGTGGCAGCCAGCGTAGCGGCGGCAAGGCTGGCTTGGATTAGATCTCGGCGTCGCATCTTGGTCTCCTTGTAGTCGTTCAGAATCAGCGTCGCAGCAGGCCCGCGTGCTCGAGCGCGCAACGCAGCGTTTGCAATTCGTTTTCGCTCGGGGCTTCGGTCGGCGGGCGCACTGCAGGATTCTCAATCACACCGGCGAGCCACATGCCGGCCTTCATTCGTGCATGAGCCTCACCGGTTGGCTCGCCGCCGCCATAGACGGCGTCCTTCAGTGGCGTGATCAGCGCCTGCACCGCCATTGCCTTCGTCAGGTCGCCTGCCTTGACTGCCTCCCACAGCGCGTTGATCAGTCCGGGGATGAACGAAGCAAAACCGACCAGCGCACCATCGACTCCCTGCACCATCGAAGCAAGTAGATATTCGTCATGGCAGGTGAGAATCGCCTTGGCCGGGTCGGCGGCACGCACTGCTGCGATGTCTGCTGCGTACTTGTTCATGTCGCGCTGACCGCATTTGAAAGCGCGCACGTACGGCAGCTTTGCGAGTTCGGACATCGTGGCAGTCGAGTACGAAGCGCGCGTCCACGCGGGGTAGACGTGTGCGATCAGATCCAGCCCGACCAGCGCAATCGCCTCGAAGTAGGAAATCACGTGGCGCGGCCGGCAACCGAAGCGCAGCCAATGGTGCGGCGGCATTACGTCCAGGCCAGAAGCCCCCGCGTCCCTGGCCATCTGCGCATGCTCACGCGCGTCGACGAGGCCTTCGCACACGATCGACGAGATCACCGGAATTTTGCCGGCCAGTTCTTCGGCAACGATTTTCGTGACTAGCGCGCGCTCGCGGGCGGTCAACGAGAATACTTCGCCGGTGTGTCCATTGGTCATTATCGCGATGATTCCCGGCTGCGCGGCGAGCCACGAAGCCAGACGGCGAAGTGCCGGCTCGTCGATGCGATGGTCGTCGGTGAAAGGGCAAGCGATGGCGGGGATGATTCCGCTGTACGTTTTGATCGTCACCGCCTCTCCACGTGGCTAGGGGAGCACGAGGGGGCCAGCCCAGCCCCCTCGTTCTTCATTATGCGGCCGGCGCAAGCCGGAACCGCCAGTACAACGCTGCGCGTTGTACTGGCGGAAGAGTATGGGAGTCGAACCCACCAGGGATTGCTGGCAACCCCTACCAGATTTGAAGTCTGGCCGGCCCACCGGGACACGACACTCTTCCGGTTATTCATCTCTCGAGGATCTTAAGCGCGCCATGGATTCGCGCGCCGGACCAGGTGATCGTCGCGCACTCTGCGCAGGTAACCGACGCGGTCGAAAAATTCGAGAATCTGAATCGCGAGTTTGCGGCCGGTCGCAATTTGATCGCGAAACTCGGCGGCGCGCGCTGCGCCGTGGCGCTCGGCGACGTTGCCGGCGATGTCGGCGAGTTCAGCCACCGCCGTCGTGAGAAAAAAGTGGTCGTGCGCCACCTGCGCGACATCGCC
>JACCSD010000199.1 GCA_013813185.1 Burkholderiaceae bacterium | reverse complement strand
GCGTCGATCTCCGCATAGGCGACGTCGCGCCCGTTTTCGATCAGCGCTTCGACGATCTCGCGCGAACGCTCGGGAGGAAAGCGCCAGTCGGTCGTGAAAGCCGCCACTAGAAATTTGGCGCGTGCCGGAGCGAGCGCCGCCACCAGGTCGCCCTTGCTGGCCTTGGCCGGGTCGAAGTAATCCAGAGCGCGCGTGATCAGCAGGTAAGTGTTGGCGTCGAAATACTCGGAGAATTTATCGCCCTGGTAGCGCAAATAACGCTCGACTTCGAATTCGATTTCGTAGTGAAACTGGTAATTGGCCTCGCGCATGGCGCGGCCGAATTTTTCGGCCATATCCTCGCCCGACAGGTACGTGATGTGGCCGATCATTCGCGCGACGCGCAAGCCACGCTTCGGCACCGTGGCGTGCGCGTAATAGTCGCCGCCGTGAAAGTCCGGGTCGGAGCGGATCGCGGTGCGCGCGACTTCGTTGAATGCGATGTTCTGCGCCGAAAGTTTCGGTGCCGAGGCAATCGCCACGCAGTGAGCAATGCGCTCTGGATACTGAATCGTCCACGACAACGCCTGCATCGCGCCGAGCGACCCGCCCATCACCGCCGCCCAGCGTTCGATGCCCAGCACATCGGCCAGCCTTACCTGCGTGTTGACCCAGTCTTCGACGGTGACGACCGGAAAGCTCGCTCCGTAAGGTTTGCCCGACGCAGGATCGATCGACATCGGCCCGGTCGAACCGAAGCACGAACCAAGGTTGTTGACCCCGACGACAAAAAATCGATTCGTATCGACGGGTTTGCCGGGCCCGACCATGTTGTCCCACCATCCGAGCGAACTCGGATCGTTTGCATGCGTCCCCGCAACATGATGCGACGCATTGAGCGCATGGCAAATCAGGACGGCGTTGCTGCGGGCGGCATTGAGCTCGCCGTAGGTTTCGCACATCAATGAATAGCCATCGATCGAAGCGCCGCTCGACAACTGCAGCGGAGAGTGGAATCGGAACAACTGAGGCGTTACTTCGCCGACCGAACCTGCGCCGACAGAACCTGCGCCGACCGAACTTGACTGGGAGCTCATTTCGGACGGAGTTTGCCTGATACGCGCAGTGGCAAACTTCGTCCTGCATTACCGAAAGGAGGCTTCGTGAACTACGTTGTTTACGGAATGGCGTCGTCCGGCAACTGCCACAAGATCAAGATGGCGCTCGAGCACCTGCGCCTGCCGTATCAATGGCGCGAGACGAACACGTTAAAGGATGAAACGCGAACGCCGTCGTTCCTGGCGATGAATCCGAACGGCAAAGTACCTGTGCTTGCCGTCGATCAGAACACGTTCTTGCCCGAATCGAACGCGATCCTGTGGTTCCTCGGCGAAGGAACGCCGCTGGTTCCGGAAGACAAGTTTCAACGAGCGCGTGTATTGCAGTGGATGTTCTTCGAACAGTACAGCCACGAAACGGCGATCGCGGTCGCGCGCTACCTGCGCGCATTTCTGAAGAAGCACAACGACCCGCGCCTGCCCGACCTTGAAAAGCGCGGTTACGCGGCGCTCGGCGTGATGGATCGGCATTTGTCGGAGCGCGAGTATTTCGTCGGCGACGCGCTGTCGATCGCCGACCTCGCGTTGTTTGCTTACACCCACAAGGCCGACGAAGGAGGCTTCGACATGGCGCCGTATCCTGCCGTGCGTGCGTGGCTCGAGCGAGTCGCCGCAGCGCCTGGCGTATCGGTGATGCCGTCGCCATGAACCGTTTGTTGCAGCATTTTCGTACGCTGGCACACGCCAATCGGCTGGCTAACCACCGGTTACACAGCGCGTGCGGCAAGCTGACCAACGACGAATTCAAAGCGGCGCGGGCAAGTTTCTTCCCGAGCCTATGGGCGACGCTAAACCACATCCTGATCGTTGATTGGTACTACATCGCTGCGCTGTATCGCGAGCGCGATATGCGGCGCGCTTTCCGGTCGGAAACGCCGTACGACACCATGCGCGAGATCGCTACGGCACAGGTGAAATCTGATCAGCGTCTAATCGACTGGTGCGACGCGGCCGATGACGCGTCGCTTGATGCGATGACAGAAATGGACCGCGAAACGTTCACGCAGCGCGATCTTGCGCGCCATGTGTTGATGCATCTTCTGACGCATCAAATTCACCATCGCGGTCAGGCGCACGCGATGCTCGCTGGCACCGCGATCAAGGCTCCTCAGCTCGATGAGTTTGTGATGCCGAGCGAAACGCATTTCCGCACGGACGACCTCGCTGCACTCGGTTGGACTGAAAACGATTTGTTCGGACAGCGCGCTTAAAGTGCCAAGCACTAACATACGACCATGAGTGTGCTCGAGACAAAATTTGCCTCGCGTAGCGCCGAAGTTCAGGCGAACGCGCAAGCGATGCGCGCCCAGGTCGCCGACCTGAAGGACAAGATCACCGCTATCGCCGCCGGCGGCGGTGAGTCAGCGCGCAGCAAGCACGTAGCGCGCGGCAAGCTGCTGCCGCGCGATCGCGTACAGATGCTGCTCGACCCCGGCATGCCGTTTCTGGAGTTATCGCAACTGGCCGCGTACGGCATGTACGACGACGCCGCGCCGTCGGCCGGGATCATCACCGGTGTCGGCAAAGTCTCCGGCCGCGAGTGCGTGATCGTGTGCAACGACGCGACGGTCAAGGGTGGCACCTACTATCCGATGACCGTCAAGAAGCATCTGCGTGCGCAAGAGATCGCGCGTGAGAACCGGCTGGCGTGCATTTACCTGGTCGACTCCGGCGGTGCCAATCTACCTAATCAGGACGACGTATTCCCTGATCGCGACCACTTCGGCCGCATCTTCTTTAATCAGGCCACACTGTCAGCAGCGGGGATTCCGCAAGTCGCGGTGGTGATGGGCTCGTGCACCGCGGGCGGCGCGTATGTGCCGGCGATGAGCGACGAATCGATCATCGTTGCAAATCAGGGAACCATCTTCCTCGGCGGCCCACCGCTGGTGAAGGCGGCCACCGGCGAGATCGTCAGCGCCGAAGAACTCGGCGGCGGCGATGTGCACACGCGGCTGTCCGGTGTCGCGGACCACCTGGCTGCCAATGATGCGCACGCCTTGGCGCTGGCGCGCCGCATCATGGCGACCACCAACTACGTCAAGCCGGTCGCGCAGGAGGTGCGCGAAGCACGGCCGCCGAAACACGATCCGGCGGATCTGTACGGCGTGATCCCGACCGACACGCGCCGGCCGTACGACGTGCGCGAGGTGATCGCGCGCATCGTGGACGCCTCCGAGCTCGATGAATGGAAGGCGCGCTTCGCGACGACGTTGATCACCGGCTTTGCGTGGATCGAAGGCATGCCGGTCGGCATCATTGCGAACAACGGCATCCTGTTTTCTGAAAGCGCGCAGAAGGCAGCGCACTTCATCGAGCTCGCCTGCCAGCGCAAAGTGCCACTGGTGTTTTTGCAAAATATCAGCGGCTTCATGGTCGGCCGCAAGTACGAAAGCGAAGGCATTGCGCGCCATGGCGCCAAGATGGTGACAGCGGTCGCATGCGCACAGGTGCCGAAGTTCACCGTGATCATCGGCGGCAGCTTCGGCGCGGGCAACTACGGAATGTGCGGCCGCGCGTATTCGCCGCGTTTCTTGTGGATGTGGCCGAATGCAAGAATCAATGTAATGGGCGGCGAGCAGGCCGCCTCCGTCCTAGCAACGGTGAAACGCGACGGGATCGAGTCGCGCGGCGGCGCTTGGAGCGCAAAGGAAGAAGCCGCGTTCAAGGCGCCGATTCTCGAACAGTTCGAGCATCAAGGGCATCCGTACTACGCCAGCGCGCGGCTGTGGGACGACGGTGTCATCGACCCGCTCGACACGCGCATGTGCCTCGCGCTCGGGCTGTCGGCGGCGTTGAATGCGCCGATTCCGGAGACGAAGTTCGGCGTATTCAGAATGTAAATGCGGATGTAACTGCGGGATGCAATGAGCATTAGCATTCACACGCGTGCCGAGCACGAAGACCTGCGCCGGCAAGTTGCACGCTTTGTCGCAAGCGAAGTCGAGCCACACGCTCTCGAGTGGGACGAAGCCGGCTCGACGCCGCGCGAAGTGTTGCGAAAAATGGGCGCGCTCGGCTGGCTCGGCTTGATGTTTTCCCCCGACTACGGCGGCGCGGGCGCCGACATGACGACCAACGTCGTTTTCCAGGAGGCGCTGTCGCGCGCGACGTCGGGCGGATTCTTGATTACCGTGCTGGTACACACCGACATGGCGAGCCCGCACCTGGCACACGCGGGCACAGCCGAACAAAAACAGCGCTGGCTGCCGCAGGTGATTTCCGGCGAGCTGATCACTGCGGTAGCGGTCACCGAACCCGACGCAGGTTCCGATGTAGCAGCGCTCCGCACGCACGCGAAACGCGACGGCGACGCTTGGGTGATTAACGGCAGCAAGATGTTCATTACCAACGGTGTGCACGCCGATCTGGTGTTTGTCGCAGCGCGAACCGATGCAAGCGCGAAAGGCTCGCGTGGTCTATCGATCTTCGCGGTGAAGAAAGGCACACCCGGTTTTAGAGTCGGCCGCGCACTGAAGAAAAGCGGCTGGCTCGCTTCCGATACTGCAGAGCTGGTATTCGAGGATTGCCGCGTTCCTGCCGACCAGTTGATCGGCGAAGAGAACGCCGGCTTCTACGCGATCATGCGCAATTTTCAGACGGAACGCATAGCGCTCGGCTCGATGGCGGTCGGGCATTGCCTGACCGCCCTTGACCTGGCGTATCGCTACGTCAACGAGCGCAAGGCATTCGGCGCGGCGTTATGGGAAAAGCAAACGGTGCGGCAGCAGTTGTCGATGCTCGCATCGAAAACCGAAGCGGCGCGCCAGTTGCTGTATCACTGCGCATGGATGGTCGACGAACAACATGACGCGGTGCGCGAAGTCTCGATGCTGAAAGCGCTGACCGGCGAGCTGGTCAACGAAGTCACTTACACCTGCCAGCAGTTCCACGGGGGCATGGGCTACATGCGCGAAAGCGAGATCGAGCGCCTGGTGCGCGATGCGCGCGTGCTGGCGATCGGCGGCGGCGCCACCGAAGTGATGCTCGAGGAAGTCGCTAAGCGATGGCAGCCAGCTTGAACGTATCGCACACCTTCATTGCGTTTGCGTTCGCTGCCTGCTGCGGCTTCGCGCATTCGTTCGAGCCGATCACTGTGCCCGGGGAGCTACCGTTGCAGGTGCAATGGCAACCCGCGAGCCAGGCTGGCCGCCGGCCCGCCATCATTGCGTTGCACGGCTGCGGCGGGCTTTACAACAAGCGCGGCCGAATCGAAGATCGATACACCTCATACACGCAACGCTGGAACGCGGCCGGCTGGCACGTGGTCGCGCCCGACAGCTTCGGTTCGCGCGGCCAGGGCAGCCTATGCGTTCAGCCCGCGGCGGAGCGCACGATCAAGGTCGCACACCGCCGCGACGATGTGCTGCGCGCGGCCGCATGGCTGATGCAACGCGACGACGTCGATCCACAGCGCATTGCCGTGGTCGGCTGGTCCAACGGCGCGTCCACCGCGCTGGAAATCCTCGATCGATCGCTCTGGAAATCGCAGCCGCCGGCGGCGATCGTCGCGTACTACCCAGGTTGCGGCGGATGGAAGCGCCGGGCACTCGTGCAACCCGCTGCGCCATTGTTGATGCTGCTTGGCGAAGCCGACGAGTGGACGCCCGCTGCTCCGTGCAAGGAGTTGGCCGAGCGGTTTCAGTCAGGCCATCCGGGCGTCGTCACCGTACAAGCGTACGCAGACGGCCACCATGGGTTCGACAGCCGTGCACCGGTTCGCTTTCGCCCCGATATACCGGCCGGCGCCGACAAGCGCGGCGTACATGTCGGCGGCAACCCCGCCGCGCGCGAAGCATCGCTCACCGAACTCGATCAATTCCTCACCCGGCACCTGCGACCGAAATGAAGTTCAAAACTCTGGAAGTCAGCGTCAATCACCGCGTCGCAGTCATATGGCTCGCGCGTGAGGCCGTACGCAACGCGTTCAACGAAGTTTCGATCGCCGAACTGACGGAGGCGTTTGCCCAATACGGCCACGATGACGGCGTCCGTGCCGTCGTTCTCGCAGCTCAGGGGCCGGCGTTTTGCGCGGGCGCTGATCTCGACTGGATGCGCCGCATGGCGGGATATTCGAACGAGGAGAACCAGGCCGATGCGATGAAGCTTGCGACGATGTTGCGCACGATCTACGAATGTCCGAAGCCGGTCATCGCCCGTGTGCACGGCGACGCGTACGCCGGCGGTGTCGGACTGGTCGCAGCGTGCGACATCGCGGTGGCATCGCTGGATGCAAGTTTCTGTCTTTCCGAAACCAAGCTCGGATTGATCCCGGCGACGATCGGCCCGTATGTGCTGCGGGCGCTGAACGCGAATCATGCGCGCCGCTACTTTCTCACTGCCGAGAAGTTCAGCGCGGCGGAAGCGTTTCGCATCGGACTCGTGCACGACATTACCCCGCCCGAAGAGCTGGATGGCAAGGTCAATGAAATTCTCGGGGCGTTGATGTTGACCAGCC
>JACCSD010000175.1 GCA_013813185.1 Burkholderiaceae bacterium | reverse complement strand
CGCGGCCGAATGCGACCTGACCGAGTAGGGACCTCTTTACCCAACGGAGTCGACTGGTAGCCTGACCGAAAAATGGTCAGCGGCGGATTTCGGGTCGCGAACAGCCGATCAACTTAATGTCGCCTTTCTTTGGATCATGTTGACGGCTGCTTTTGAATTTTTTTTTTTGAGGGCAGCTTAGGGTCGAGGCTGTGTGAAAACTCTCAAACACCGCGTTTTCGGGGGTCGCTTTACCCCTCCCGAGGTGGCGATCGTCGAATAACAGAGCGATCTGAGAGGTCAACTTCAGCTTCACGCTCCGCGTCGAAGAGTTTTCACACAGCCTCGGTCGGTTTCAGACCCTCGATCTCACGCGCGAAATACGGCTGCCCGCGTTTGTGAGCAGCTGTGCCGAGGAGGCAGAGGGCTCTGCCCCCTACGACCCCCGACGGGCCAACTGAGATAGTCGCCAACCCACTGCCAGCGCGAGTTTCAGCGCAGCCACATATTCATCTGGCGGAAATGACGCGCGCGAAACCCGGCACTGAGGATCCGTCAGACTTCCTGGGCACCCTCGAAGTCGAGGAACCGCCGCCCCGCCACGAGGATTTCGAGGCGTATCAGCATGGCGACGCTGGGTTGATGTGGGAACTCTTCGACTGCATCAAGTGGATCAAGCGCGGACGCATGGAGCTCGCCAAGAACTATCTGCAAAAGCTCGTGAGAAAGTTTTGAGGGTTCCATCAAGCGTGCTCAGCCGAACCCCATCGGTCAGAACTGAAAGTTTGCGACGCTAGTTGGTACCACTCCTCCACCGCCCTCGTAATCCACGCCAATCTTATCGATTGGAAGAATGGTCCAACCCTACGATCGACACGACCGCGCAGCGCGAGGTCTCTCACAGGGGCACCCAAATGGCAGATCGTCTTACACAAATTCACTTGGAAGTGGCAATCAACGGCTCCCGGCTCAATCCGTTGGATTCGCCTGAGGACTCTCAGCTGCGCCAACAGGTCGCGGCCCAATTTGTTCAGCTCGCAGTACAGGCCGGACCCATCGACGTCACTGGCGACATACCTGAATAAGGATTCGCAGCGTTGAAAGGCATTTGCGCTGCACGCCAGTAGGCCGCGTCCTGGCTTTCGTAGTCCAAAAAAATGAGCCTGCGCGCAAGCATGCGCCAGGCTCATTGCTATTCCGACTTGATCAGCGCTTGTTGGTTTCGCCGCTCTGATTGCGGTCTTGCTGGCCCTGCTGACCGCTTTGATTCCGATCCTGTTGACCCGGTTGTCCACTGCGGTTGCGATCGTCCTGGCTTTGTTGCTCGTTTTGCCCACGGTCCGGCTGACCCTGCTGACCGCCTTGGTCCCGGTCTTTTTGGCCCTGCTGCCCGCCCTGGTTGGGGCTTTGTTGATCTTGTTGACCACCGGGCTTTCGCTGCGACTGATCTTGACCGCCCTGACCTTGATTACTGCGCGGGTCCTGATCGTTGCGCTGGTTCTCGTTGTTCATATTGGCTCCCTAGAAGCCGGCACATCGCCGACCGTCTAAACGGGCAATCATCATTCCTAACCGATGTTCGGAGTCTAAGAGGAGTTGTGGTGGAACTGCTTGTCTTCATCCTGCTGATCGTTGTCGTCGGCATGGTCGTCTATGTACTTTGGAAAAAACGAGGCGAGGGATCCGGGCCCAGTAGTGACTGGCCGTTCTATGCCAAGCGACCTCTGTCGGCTCCCGAGTAAATCCTTTACCACCGCCTGGTCGCTGCGCTGCCGGGGTACATCGTCTTGGCGCAAGTCCAGGTCTCGCGGGTGCTGGGTGTCAAGAGCGGCCACAAGTTCCATGAGTGGAACAACCGCATCAATCGATTGAGCTACGACTTCGTGGTGTGTGCCAAGGACGCGTCCGTGCTGGCGGCAATCGCTGGACGACAAGTCGCACCAGACATCAACGCGTGCCGGTACGGATCAGAAAAAGGAGAAGGCCTCAGCCGCTGCCCGCGTACCGCTACTCCGGTGGCACGTCAAAACCTTACCGGATCACGCCACGATTCAAGCTGCATTCAAGACGTTGCCTTCTCTTGCATCGGAGCGCTCGAGCAAGCCGGCGCCAATCGCACCCGGGCGGCGCTAGCAGCACAATGGCGTGATGCAGCTTAGGCACCGCGCCTCCGTTCGTCAACGAACCCGAGGCTTGTCAGTTCGGCGCTCGTCGCGGGGCGAATTTGAAGGGATCTTGGATGGCTGCACTTCCGATTTCGCTGCGAACGCACCTCATCGTGTACGGTGCTGCTTGCACCATCCGACGGCACAATGGCTTCTGGTCGGTCGTTACGCCGGGTAATCCGACATTCTTCTGGGGCAACTTCTTGCACTTCGAGGCAGCACCGGGGCCAGAAGATGCCGAGCGTTGGCCGAGTCTTTTTGAAAGCCACGTGCGTACCTCGCAACTGTCGCGCCACACTGCCTTCAGTTGGGAGGGTTACGAACGCGGCGCTAGCGACTCTTTCGTGCGACGTGGATACCACTTTCTCGAGTCCGTCATTATGGAGGCACATCAGCTGACCCCGGCAGGGGCTGTGGCGATCGAAGTGGACATGCGCCGCATTGATGGCGACATTGACTGGGAAAAGCTCGTTGAATTTCACATGCACACGCGCGACCCGATCCACTCCGAAGCAGACCATCAGCTCTATATGAGACGCAAGGCTGCGCAATGGCGCAAATCGGCTGAGACCGGCCTCAGCCTAATCGTCGGTGCGTTTGTCGGTAACGAACTTGCGGCCGCGCTCGGTCTGTACGCGGAAAGCAAGCCCGGCCCCGATGGAAGAAGATGCGCCCGTTATCAAGACGTCGTCACGGATCCGCGCTGGCGCCAACGTGGACTGTGCAGCGCCCTGCTCGTCTACGCCGCCAATGAGCTGGCCGCGCACGCTATCGATAAGCACTTCATCATTGCCGACGAGAACGACACCGCCCGCAACATCTATGAGGCGCGGGGTTTTGTTGCGGTAGACCGATTACGCGGTCTTGAGTTCGTGGAGGCGTAGTGCGTGTCTTTACTGGCCGCCTACTGAAAAGGCTGTCCCCTCGTACCGACCTTGAAAAACCGAGATCGGTTTCGCAGTCGCGCGAAACACCGCCCGTAAGCACCTGCTCGGACTCCTGCGCCCCGACGCAGGCAGCGCACGGGTTCTTGGCACCGAGATGTTTGGAGCGGACGCATCCGCCCGGCAGGAGATCGCCTACGTCTCAGAGGGTGTGCTCTATCCAGCCTGGGCGCGTGTGGGTGATGTCATCGATTTCGAGAGGAATTGTCGCGCGCGATTTGACGGGCAGCGACTAGACGCCTGGCTGGTGAGCCAGCGTATCGAGCGCGGCAAGAAAACATCGGCGCTGTCGAAGGGCGAAGCGAAGCGGCTCGAACTCGAGATCGCCTTTGGCGCGCAACCCAGAGTCTTTTTGCTTGACGAACCGTTTTCAGGTTTTGACCCCGTCTGGCAGAGACTCGCTCACCCTCCCGTGATCGCGCGCGAAACGTTAGTTTCTGGCTGGCGCTTGCTCCCAGTTTGTTCGGGGTCGCTATGTATGTTCGCCTCTTCGTCCATATGAGCGCCGAACGCAATGTGCGCTCTCATTCCGATGGGCCGCTAGTTATTTATCAGGCAGCACCCTGGGTCTTGGCGCTGCTCGCAGTGGCCTCAATTCTTTACTTGATATTGGCGGACCGGGCCTGGAAGCGCATTGAGGTGGTTCTATGAAGCGCGGCTGTCAATCACCTCTAGAGCAGGACGCGATATTGGTAACAAGCGATGTCACACCGCATAACTCGACGTCTGCTTCCCGCTGTCTTTAATGGCTGCTTTGGGGTCGAAAGCAGCCATAGCAGCCTGCATTGTGCAGTTAGCCGACAATCCCTCGATAGCGGACCTACTAGACACGACTGAAGCTGCGCTTCTTGATCGACGAAGCTGACCCATCGACGGCGTATCACATCAACTCACAAACACTTCTCGCGGCCCCAGAGAACCGTGCTGGCCAAAGAAACTCGAAGCCGTCGCCGCGCGGCTTCACCCTGATCGAGCTGATGGCGGTTGTGGCGATCATCGCCATCTTGGCCCTGATGGCTGTCCCAAGCTATCACGACAAATACATCCGCGAGCAGGTCGTTGAGGCGATGCGGCTGACCGACATCGCCAAAGGTCCCATCGCCGCCGCCTGGACCACCACCAAGACTTTTCCCGATGACAACACTGCAGCGGGCTTGCCCGTGTCCGACAAGGTGGTCAGCAATTACGTGAAGTCGCTGTCGGTCGAAATCGGTGCCATCCACTTGGTGTTTGGCAACCAAGCCAATGGTGCGCTGCGTGGCATGACCTTAAGCCTGCGCCCTGCGGTGGTGGAAGATGCTCCCATCGTGCCGGTGGCTTGGGTCTGCGGCTTTGCGGCAGCGCCCGAGAAGATGACCGTGACTGGGGCCAACAAAACCGACCTCCCCAAGCACTGGCTGCCTGTCAACTGCCGCTGAAGAGGAGAAGTGAATAGCCGCGGCAGCTCGAGCGCAAGAGCGCCGTCTCTCTGTTCGTCAGGCACACAGGCGTGCGTAATATTGGCGCGGAAATACGACGGCCTAGAGGTGGTTTCTGGATTCGCCCAGTTAGCTGA
>JACCSD010000144.1 GCA_013813185.1 Burkholderiaceae bacterium | reverse complement strand
CGGCGATCGAAAAAGTGGGGCTTGTCAAGCATTCGGTGCAGTTTCACTCGACCGAACATCAGGCGAGTCAGACCTTTGCGTTCGCCGACGCGTGGGATGGAGTGCCGAAGTATGCCTATCAGGTACGGCGCTCCGAATTCGACCATGCCTTGTTGCAGCACGCGCGCGGCCGCGGCGTCGAGGTGATCGAATCGTGCCGCGCCGGAAATGTCCGCTTTGAACCGGATCAGGTCATCGTCGAAGCCACGTGCGACGACGGGCGAAGGGTTCGGGTCTCGGCCAGATATTTGATCGACGCCACCGGCCGCGAGACCTTCATGGCGTCGCGACTCGGCATCAAACGGAAGAATCCGAAGCACACCAGCGCCGCGCTTTACGGCCACTTTCGCGGCGCACAGCGCAACGCCGGCGATGCCGAGGGCGATATCGAGATCTACTGGTTTGCACACGGCTGGATGTGGTTTATCCCGCTGGCCGATGGCAGTACCAGCGTCGGCGCGGTGTGTTGGCCCTATTACCTGAAGACGCGCGACACCGACCCTTCGACCTTTTTTCTGCGCACCCTGCAGACGTGTCCCGCGCTGTGGGCGCGCGTCAAGGATGCGGCGTTGATCGAACCGGCGACGGCGACCGGCAACTACTCGTACACGTCCGATCGCATGGCCGGCGATCGGTTCGTGATGATCGGCGACGCGTTTGCGTTCGTCGATCCGGTTTTTTCGAGCGGCGTGTACCTGGCGATGAACAGTGCGCAGTTTGCGGCCGACGTCGTCGACGGCGCGCTGCGCGATCCATCGGCGGCAGCACGTCTCAACCGCGCTTTCGAGCGGCGCGTCCGGCGCGGGCTCAAGACGTTCACCTGGATGATTTACCGGATGACCTCGCCGGTCATGCGCAACCTGATCATGCAGCCGCGCGACATATTCGGCATACAGCGCGGCGTTATTTCGTTTCTCGCCGGTGACGTGTACGACTCGGGGCCGGTGCGCAGAAGAGTGATGCTGTTTCGCGGCATCTATTACCTCAGCGCGCTGAAGCACTGGCGCAGTGCCTGGCACAGCGTGCTAAACCGCAGGAATGCGATCCGACCGCAGGCAATTTGTTCCACCGACGGAAGTGGCTAAGCAGACAAAAGTGCAAACCTACTTTTGTCTGGCTGGCTTGCAAAAAATCGCTGGCAAAGCCAGACAATTTTTTGAGACCAACGGCAACGAGAAAGCGTTTTGCGCGCTTGTCTTGTTGCTCGCTTGGGCACCTACATCTGTTGCGCAAGAGCAGGGAGTGCCGCTGTGGGAAGTCGGAGGCGGGGCGACCGTCTTGCGCGTGCCCGATTACCGTGGCTCGGAGGAGGTTCGCACCTATGTGTTCCCGATTCCCTGGTTCGTGTATCGCGGTGAAATTTTTCGTGCCGATCGCGACGGTGTGCGCGCTCGCTTGTTCGATAGTGAACGAGTCGACCTGCGCATCGGGATAGGGGGCAGCGTCCCGGTCGACAGCGATCGAAATCAGGCCCGGCAGGGGATGCAGGATCTGCGTCCATTGTTCGAAGTCGGACCGGTCGCCAACGTTCACCTGTGGCGTACCGATGATCGCCGTGCCGCGCTCGATCTGCGCCTGCCGGCGCGCGCGGCGTTCACGGTCCGCAGCGGTGTACGCCATGTCGGTTACGTGTTCGCTCCGCAGCTCAACCTCGATCTGCGCTGGCCTTCGGCTACCGCGCCGGACCGCTGGAACTTGGGCCTGCTGGTCGAGGTGCCTTTCTCCGACCGGCGCTTGAACGGATACTTCTACGACGTTTCCGCCGCCGAGGCGACCGCGACGCGTCCCGAATATCGTTCCCGCTCCGGCTATGGGGGCTGGCAGACATTGGCGGCGCTGTCGCACCGGAGGGACCGCTGGTGGTTTGGCGCCTTCATCAAGTACGACAACGTCAGTGGCGCCGTGTTTGCCGATTCGCCACTGGTCACGCAACGGCGGCAGGTCAGCGGTGGTATCGCGGTCAGCTACGTGTTCGCGCGTTCGTCCACGCTGGTACCACCGCGGGAATATTAAGATGACTCGCGCGAACGTGGCCGTTGCCGATGCGCCGCGCGGGCTGTGGCTGATCACTGCCGGTGCGATCGTCTTGTCGATTGCGCTGCATGTCGTGCCGCAGCTGCTGCGCGATTGGGTTGATCCGGCCTGGTCGATGCTCGTGCTGCTGCTCGTCGACGCCGGCGTCGTTGCGCTGATCATGCGCAGCCGAACCGCCTTGCTGGTGGGTGTCGCACTGGCGGGCCTGCTCGCAGCGGTGGTGTTGTCGCATCAGCAAATTCTGGCGGCGCTGCCGTCGATTGCGTTGAACCTGATGCTTGCGAGCGTGTTCGGAGCCACGTTGCGTGCGGGCGAAACGCCGCTGATCGTGCGCATTGCCGAACTCGACCAGGGCGCGCTCGCACCGAAATTCGCGCGCTATCTGCGGGGGCTGACACAGGCGTGGGCAATCTTTTTCGTCGCGATGGCCGGCTTGTCGCTGGTGCTGATGCTGTATGCCCCCTTCGAATGGTGGTCGTTTTTCGTCAACGTGCTTACCTGGCCGTTGATCGGGCTGATGTTCATCGCGGAGTGGGTCGTGCGCCGCGTTGGCTTCAGGGAACTGCCGCCGCACACGCCGCTGAACATCGCGACGAAAATTCTTGCGTATCAGAGACAAGCGGGAGCCATGCGGACAAGGCCGCGCGCGGGATGATGAGCGAGTTGCTGATTGCGCATCGCGCGCCCGAGGCACGCATCGCTGTGCGTGCGGGTGCGCCGATCGGCGCCGGGCAGTTCGTCGCCGACGCCACGGCACTGGCGCGGCAGTTGCCGCCTGCGCGGTATGTGCTGAACAGCTGTCGCGATCGATACCTGTTCGCGGTGGGATTTTGTGCCGCTTTGATCGCCGGCCGCACCAGCTTGCTGCCGCCTTCGCGGACGCCCGAGATACTCGCGCAGCTCGCTCTTCGCTATCCGGACACCGTGTATTTGGCCGACGAAGCCGGAGGTATCGTGGCGCTCAGCGGCACGGCAGCGCCGACTCATTGGCAGCCAAAGCAGCCAAACACCAACGCATCGGCGTGGCCGCCTCCTGCAATTGCGCGCGAGCACGTCGCGGCGATCGCTTTCACGTCGGGCAGCACCGGTGAGCCGCAAGCTCAGTTGAAGACGTGGGGCGGCGTCGTCGACGGTGCGCGCGCCGAAGCGTTGGCCCTGCAGCTGGACGAGGCGCCGATCGACGACGTGGTCCTGATCGGAACCGTGTCGCCGCAGCATATGTATGGTTTCGAATCCACGGTGCTGATGGCGTTGCACGGTCCGTGCGCGTTTGCCGCCGAGCATCCGTTGCATCCGGATGAAGTGCGTGCAGTGACCACGCAGAGCAGCGGCCGGCGCGTGCTCATCACGGCGCCCGTGCACCTGCGGGCGCTGGTCGAGTCCGCGCAATCAATGCCTGCGCTCGACCGCGTGGTCAGCGCCACCGCGCCGCTCGCGCTCGAGTTGGCGCAGCGCTGCGAATCGATGTGGAGCACGCGCGTGTTCGAGGTGTACGGCTGCACCGAAACCGGCATGGTGGCGACACGGCGCACCGTCGATGGCCCGGTATGGACGACGATGCGCGACGTCAGGATCGAGGTGTGCGGCGGTGAGTTTCACGCGTACGGAGGTCACGTCCGGCCCGGGCCGCTGGCAGATCGGCTGCGGCCGATCACCGATTCGACGTTCGAGCTCGAAGGCCGCGCCGGCGACGTCGTCAACATCGGTGGCAAGCGTGCATCGCTGGAAGGGCTGAACCGGTTGCTGCTGTCGATCGACGGCGTGATCGACGGCGCGATCTTCGAGCCGCCGGCCGTGACCGATTCAACCCGCGAGCAGCGCTTGATGGCACTGGTCGTCGCCCCGAATATCACGCGTGCCGAGCTGCTCGCCGCGCTGCGCGCGCAAATCGATGCGGCATTTTTGCCACGCCCATTGTTGCGTGTCGATTCGTTGCCGCGTAACGCGCAGGGCAAATTACCCAAAGCCGAGTTGCTGGCGGTTGCAGAAAGGGCTCTGGGTTCGACCCGGCGTCAACCGAAGACAAGCCGGACCGTTGCCCGGGCTGGCGATGCCCGTGTTGATTAGAGTTGTTGAATTGGCGGTTCCTGTCGAATGACCGATGGTCCGCTGCCGTTGCCAGTAATGCCTGAACCGGAGCGCGGCGTTGTAGGCGCCGATCATCCGATGCTCGCGGGCCACTTTCCCGGCCATCCGATCGTCCCCGGCGCCTGGCTACTGGCGTGGGTCGTCGCGACGGCCACGCGGCGCCTGGCAGCGGAGTGCGACACGCGTGCGGTAATCGGGGTAAAGCGCGTCAAGTTTCTGCGCCCCCTGGCGCCGGACCAGGCGTTTGAATGTGCGCTGAAGTTTGGTGCACGATCGGCAGGCACTGACACTGGATCTCACGACTCGATGCGCTTCACCGTAGACAGCAGCGGAACTTTGATCGCCGAGGGGTCCTTGTTACTGCAGCCTGGGCTCGAGTGACGAAGCGCACGATGAAGCGCCCGCTCATTACGCGTCGCCGTGTGCTGGCGTTGATCTCGCTCGTTTCGTTATCCGGCCGCGCGTTAGCGACCGATGATGAACTGGCGCGGCTGTTTTCCGAGCTGGGTGCACGTCGCGAGCGGCAGGCCCGGTTCAACGAGCGCAGATTTTCCGCGCTGCTAAAGGCGCCGATTGAATCGAGTGGCACGCTGCTGTTTCGCGCGCCCGACCTGCTGGAGAAGCGCACTCTCGAGCCGCAGCTTGAATCGGTGCGCATCGAAGGAAACGTTGTTACGTACGAAGGCGCCCCGCGCGGCGGCACGGTGGGCAAGCGCACGTTTGCGCTGTCCGATGCGCCGCTGCTGGCAGCGTTGAGCGAAAGCCTACGTGCAACCCTGGCAGGTGACTTGCCCGGCTTGCGGCGCCACTACGACGTGTCCTGGAGCGCGGTGCCGGCGCAGGGGCAGGCGCAGAAGGGATGGCAGTTGACGCTGACCCCGCGCGAGCGAGCGCTGCGCGAAGCAGTGGCGAAGGTAGTGTTGCGTGGCGCCGGCAGCGAAGTCAGCGCCGTCGAAGTCGTCGAAGCGGGTGGTGATTTGACCCTGATGCAAATCGTCCCGCTTTCTGCTTCGTCTGTGCCGGCGAAAAAATGAAGCGTCATGCCGTGCGTTGGGGCGCCTGGCTGCTCGGCGTGATCGCGTGCGGGGTGATCGTCGCACGCGCGACCATCGTCACCGACATCACCGCTTTTCTGCCAGGACCTGCGACGCGCGAGCAGGCGATGCTGGCGGATCAGTTGCGCGACGGGGTCGCGGCCAGAGTGATCCTGATCGGCATCGAGGCGGCCGCCGCGGAACAGGCGGAGGCCGCAGCACAGCGGTCGCAAAAGATCGCGGCGACGCTGCGCGTCGATCCGCGTTTTGCGTTCGTCGCCAATGGCGACCCGGCGATGTTTGAGGCCGAGCGCGAGCGGCTGTTCGATGCACGGTATCTGCTGAGTCCGCAAGTGTCGCCGCAGCGGTTCTCGGTCGAAGGTCTGCGCACTGCTGCGGTGGAACTGGAAGCACTTCTGCGGTCTTCCGCCGCGCCGTTGATCAAGCCCACGGCTGCGCGCGATTTGACCGGCGAGCTGCTCACCGTTGCGGCGGTGCTGAAGCCGGCACGAGCGCCGATCAGCGCGCATGGGGTCTGGTTTGATCCGGCCGCCCGCACCGCGTTACTGCTGGCGACGACGCGGGCGCCGGGTTTCGATGTCGACGCGCAATCCGAAGCGGTCGCGGCAATCCACGCTGCATTCGGCGCGCCGAACCACCGAGACACCTTGCAGTTGCATTTGACCGGGCCCGGAGTTTTTGCAGTCGAATCACGCCGCGCAATTCAACACGATGCGCGGCGCCTGACGTTGATCGCGACGATACTGGTCAGCGTGTTGCTGTTGTTGGTGTTGCGCAGCCCGCGGTTCTTGCTGTGGGCTGCGTTGCCGACGGCGACCGGCGCTCTGGCAGGTCTTGCCGCGGTTGTGCTCGCGTTCGGCGCCATTCACGGCAT
>JACCSD010000090.1 GCA_013813185.1 Burkholderiaceae bacterium | reverse complement strand
CGCCGCCGTTCAACCGCCTGCGCGGGCCGGTGCATCCGCGCGGCGGCGTCTCCGGCGTTATCCGTGTGCACGGTGAGGAAGTCGCCGCCTGGGGCGAACCCGATCGCGCGGACCAGACTTTCAGCGTTGCGAAGACTTACCTCGCCCTGCTCGCGGGCATCGCGCATGCGCGCGGGCTGCTCGAACCGGGCGAGCGCGTGAGCGAGCGGCTGCCGGGCATCGGCTTCGAATCTGCGCACAACCGCGTGATCACATGGGAGCACCTCCTCACCCAGACCAGCGAATGGCAGGGCGAATGTTTCGGCATGCCCGACCAGGTGGAGCACTACCGGCACGTGTCTCACGACCCCAAGCCACCTGCGGGCAAGAAAGGAGAGCTCCGTCCGCTGCGCGAGCCGGGCAGCTACTGGGAATACAACGACGTGCGCATCAACCAGTTCTCGTTGGCGCTGCTTCATCTCTTCAAGAGGCCGCTGCCCGAGGTGTTCCTCGAACGTGTGTTGCGGCCGATTGGCGGCGGCCGCGATTTCCGCTGGGAGGGCTACGACGATGCGTGGGTCGAGATAGACGGCCAGCGCATGCAGTCGGTTCCCGGTGGCACGCATTGGGGCGGCGGCGTGAGGATCAGCGCGCGCGACCAAGCGCGCATCGGGCAACTGCTGTTGGACGGCGGCGTGCACCAAAGCCGGCAGATCATTCCGCGCCGGTGGGTGCAGCGCATGCACGAACCCTGCTCGGCGGCACCGTTCTACGGCTGGCTTACATGGCTCAATCGCGACGGCCGCTTGTTCGCCGATGCCTCGCGCTCGAGTTGGTTCATGTTCGGTGCGGGCGGCCACATGGCGTGGATCGATCCGGACAACGAAGCGGTGGTCGTTGCACGCTGGCTCGACGGGGCGCATTCGGCGGGTTTCGTGCGCCGCGTAGCCGACGCGCTCAGCAGCTAGTCGACGATCGCTCGGTCATGTCCGCTTTGAGCGAAATGCAAGTGGTACTCGCTTTGCTCCCGCTGACGCGTTGATCACCTATGGTGCGTGGGCGGCGTGGGTATCAATGAGCGCCTGAGTCTGGGGAATCTGCGTTGAACACGATCGAAGAAGCCGCTCGCCGTATAGAGCAACTGCAGAGTTCAGGCGTCGACACTCGGTTGGAGCCGGCAGGCGGGCCTGCCGCCCCGCTGCTTGAAGTTCGCACTGGTAAGCATGAAGTGGCAGCGCCGGGACTCGAGGGCTTGTCGGGCTTGCGGGCGCAATCGGCTGGGGAGCGTCCCGCTCCGAGCCAACGTTCCTACGCCGCGCTGACACCGCCATCCAGTCCGCCGGCCAAGCAATCTCCTCACGCCGCCGCGCGCACACAGCCGCAGATCCAGTGCATGAGCTCTGAGCGATGGCGAATGTCTTCTTCGCTGCTGCTCTCGCTGCTGATTCACGGATTGCTGCTGAGCCTGACCTTCGGTGGCCAGGGACTTGGGCTTCCGGGCTTGGGCTTCCCCTGGCAAGAACGACGCGTTGAGGTGCCCGAGTTGCGCCTGGTGCTCGTTCCGGCACGCGCCACACCAGCGGTGGCCGCCGTCAACCCGGTCGCTGGGTCAACGCAGCTGGCATCGATTGAACCGCCTGTTGCAGGTGGGCGTACCCCGACTCCGCCGGCATCCCCCGCACCTCTCCGGGGCCGTGCCTTGGCGGTCGTCCCCGCGGCCAAGCCAGAGCGAAACGCCGTGGCCCCTGCCGTCCCTGCGAAAGCGTCTACACCTGATGAGTCCCGTCACGCAGTGCCCGCAAAAATCCCTAAGACGGCCGCGATCGACGTGCGTCCGTCCGGCACGCCCAGGCGGGTCGTGCCGCCCGTTCCGACGGGGCCAGATGTGATCACGGCGGCACCGAGCGCTTCGAGCCCGGAGACCGTGATGCCGGCGCATCGAGATACCGGCGATCTAGCACAGGAGCGAATCGGCCAAGACGTTCGAGAGCAAGCCGCTGCATTGGCCAAAAAGGCGGATCAGATGGAGGCGGCTCGGGTTGAGGCCGCGAAACGGGAGGCCGAGCTTCGGGAAGAGGCAGCACGCGTCGAGGCTGCGCGCGTCGAGGCTAAACGCGAGGAGGCCGCGCAACTGGCAGCACGACTGGAGGCGGAGCGGCAGGAGGCAGCTCGCCAGGAAGCAGAGGCGCGTATCGATGGCGCCCGACGGGCTGCGGCACAGTTGGAGGCGGAGCGTCTGCTGGCAACTCGCCAAGAAGCGGCGCGTGTCGAGGCGGCACGAGCAGCGCAACTGGAGGCGAAGCGGCAGGACGTCGCTCGCCAGGAGGAAGCGGCGCGCATCGAAGCCACGCGACGGGCTGCGGCACAGTTGGAGGCTGAGCGTCGCCCGGCGGTTCGTCCGGAAGCCGCTCCTGTTGCGGCGGCGCCGCCAGCACAACCGGAGGCGCAGCGGCAAGAGTCGGCTCCTCAGGAAAAAGCTCGCCCCGAGGCTGCAAGACCGGAGGCCGAACGCCAAGAACCGGCACGACAGGCCGCGGCACCGCAAGAGGTCGCGCGCGGCGAGGCAGAAAAAGAGGAGGAGGAAAAACGGGAAGCGCGGCGCCGAGCCATCGGGCGTCAGCTCGATGAGGAAGCAGCCCAGCGAGAAGCAGCCTCGAATGCCGCCCGCCAACTACCCCTCTCATTGAGCACCGCACGTCGCGCCAGGCTATTGGGACGCGCCGACCCGAATGTCGAACTTGTCCAGTACGCGGAGAGATTGGCTCTGAAGATCCAATTGAACACACCCGTCGCAACGGTGCGCGAAATAGCAAAGCAGCCTCATAGGCATCCGACGGTGACGGTAGCCATTCGAAGCGACGGATCCGTGGAATCGATGACCTTCCTGATCTCCAGTGGGGTGGCGCAAGTTGATGACGCGATACGGCGCATCGTGAAGAGCCACGAGCACTACACAGCGTTCCCGCCCGCACTGGCCCGCGAGTACGACGTGATAGAAATCCGCCGGACCTGGCACTTCGACGACGCCGTCCGGTTGCAGTGACGAGTGCCTCCCCTCGCGCGGCCTCACCGTCCCAACACGTTGCGCTGCATCCGCTCAGCGCTTGCCATGCCGATGCATAGTGCCCTCCGCGCCGCGGTAGTGCTCACGCAACACATCACGGCCGAAATCACCTTCGAAGTCGCGCCACACCGAGTGGATGTGGTTGCCGCCTGAGTTGTCGAACTCGATGAGAAAGTTCGCACCCTGGATGCGAAAGTAGTGCGGCTGACGCGGCTGATCCGATCCAGCCCAGCCGACTCGGATCGCATCGAGTGAAGCTGCGCGCACACGCGCGAGGCGCGCCTCGGTGAGCTCATGCTGCAGGTGATCGGCAAACGCGCCAATCAGTTTCAGCACGTGTGCTTGTTGGGTGGCGTCCATCTCCGCGAAAGGCAGCCCCGCGGCATCCAGCGGCCGTGCACGGGTTGCATTGCGGCTGACGATGTCACCAAAGGGGCGCGTGTTGAAGATCGCGCGCGCCCGCTGCGGCGGAGTGAGGCTTGCGAGCCACTGACGGGCCAGGTCCTCCTCGCTGCCGAGCAGCCGAAAGCCCTCGCGCGGCGCGCCGTCACCCACGTCGCGCGGCACCACGGCTGGGTTCGCGCCGAAAAACTGAGGCAGCGTTGACACGTAGCGTTCGCCCTCGAGGCTGAAGTGCAGCGAGAGGTGGTGACCCTCAATGCGCCAACCCCACCCGCCGACGCCCGGCTCGCCATAAATCGCGAGCGCGTAGTTCTCGGGGTCGCGCGAAAAGCCGAAGGCCTCCAGCTGGCGCAGCGTGATCTCCAGCGCCATCACGGCGCGCACCTTATCCAGCCCGCGCTCATTCAGCGCGGTGCGCAGCAACGCCGTGGTCGCCTCTCGTTGCGCAGTCGACATGGCCTTCCACGCCAGGCCGTCGCGCTGGCGCGGCGTGTAATTCCAGTCGCTGCGAGCCGCTTCAGTGAACGGCAGCAACAACTTTCCGCGCTGTGCCGGCGCGGTGGCCTCGATCAGCTGCTGCGCCGCGCGTGCGGCGGTGGGCGTCTGTGCGTGCAGCTCAGGCATGGCGACAAATGCGGCGACGAGGGCAGGCAATGCAAGCAGCGAAAGACGGGTCTTCATGCGGCCTACTTGACTCTAACGCGAACCTCAGGTCGTCGAGCCGCTGGCAATCTCTACCAGAACGTCGGCAGCCTTCATACACTGGTCGCGCGATACGTCGAGGTGAGTGACTGCGCGGACCGTGCGCGGTCCAAAGGCATTGATCAGAACGCCACGCGCGCGAGCAGTGGCGACGAGCGCCATGGCATCCGGTGCGTCCGGGGCGAGCCCGACCACGAGGATGTTCGTCTGCACCGTTGCAAGATCGATGGCAATACGCCGGCACTTTGCGAGACGGTCTGCGATCAGGTGGGCGTTCGCATGATCCTCCACCAGGCGCGTCATGTTGTTGTCCAGCGCGAAGATACCGGCTGCGGCAAAGATTCCAACCTGTCGCATCGCGCCGCCCATCATGCGGCGGTGGCGGAGCGCACGCGCCACGACGTCGCGTGAGCCGGCGAGCAGCGAACCGCCGGGTGCGCCCAGCCCCTTGGAAAGCGAAACCCCAACCAGGTCAAACGGCGCGGCCAGTTCGCTCAATGAACGACCTGTCGCTGCGGCGACGTTCCAGAGCCGCGCTCCATCGAGATAGCTGGCGATACTTAATTTGCGCGCAGCGGCGCAGATGCGCACCGCCTCGTCCTGCGGGAAGACAACGCCGCCAGCACGATTGTGCGTGTTCTCAACTTCGACGAGCGTGGTGGGAGGGTACATCGGGTGGTCGCGCGGCTTTATCGCCGCAAGGAACTCCTCTGCTGTGAAGACACCGCGCGCGCCGATCTCGGTCAACTGAACGCCCGCGTTGGCGGCCGATCCCCCGGTTTCGTGCCAGACCGCGTGCGCCTCGCGGCTGACGATCACATCGTCTCCGGGGCGGGTGAGCGTGCGCAGCGCAACCTGGTTCGCCATGGTGCCGCTGGGCAACCAGAGCGCTGCTTCTTTGCCCAGCAGCGCGGCGACGCGCTCCTGCAACGCGTTTACCGTCGGGTCATCGCCGTACTGGTCATCACCTACGGCGGCTGCAGCGATCGCCGATCGCATTGCCGGGGATGGACGGGTGACCGTATCCGAGCGCAGGTCGATTGGCGTCGTCGCGTTCATTGAATGTCGTGATCCGGTAATTGGGGAGCCAACCTTATGACGATTTTCCTTGCAGCGTGTGCAGCGCCGGTGACCTTCCGCATACCGGCCGCCGGAACCGATGACATTATTCAGGAGCCGATTGCTTGGGAATGTCCGCTTCAGATCGTCGGTAGTTTCCGCAAAGGGTCGGGAGCGTAAGTTCGCTGGCCAGAGCACCGGACATTCGTTCGACTGCCGTCGCCGAATGGCGCCTGGATCGTCGGCGTACGTCAGCACTTCATCGCTTACCGGCCATTCATCTCGCCGACATCCCTGCGCTCCGATGACCGATACGCGCACGAGACCGTGAGTTCAGAGGTCGGCCGCGACCGACCGGAATCGCTGCAATGCTGCCGTCCACTCTCGTGGGCTGAAGGACAGAAGGGGGTCGTTAGCAGACGTGACGCGCCCGTAAATCGTCGCCTTTCACTCTTCGCTGCTTTCCGCCGCTCCTGTCTTGTGCAATCTATCGCGCCAGCGGCCTCTTCGGTTTGAAGCAAGTCGACCTTCGGCGGAGCCAGTGACAGGCGCGCGAATATTCGACAGGCAATTCGGATCATTTGCCCATTGCGGCAACTCATCGGACAGCGTCTGATACCCCAAGTCTTCAGTTGGGAGCGCCATCATGCGCGGGATTTTCATCAGCTATCGCAGGGACGATGCCGAAGGACACGCGGGACGCCTGTTTGACGACCTGAGCGGGCACTTTGGCCGCGACGCCGTCTTCATGGATGTGGCGGGCATCAAGAAGGGGCTGGATTTTCGACGCATCATCGACGAGCACGTCGCGTCGTGTGGTGTATTGCTGGTCATCATCGGCAAACGGTGGCTGGGTGCGACGGACAGCAAAGGCAAGCGGCGTCTGGACGAGGCCAATGATTCGTG
>JACCSD010000080.1 GCA_013813185.1 Burkholderiaceae bacterium | reverse complement strand
CTCCATCCGAGCGGCCGCTGATGTGGGTGCGTACCCGTTGGAAGCACTGCACCCATTGCCACGAAGTCCAACTGCAGCGCACCGGCACGTTCGATGTCCGCGGTCGAGTGCACCGACGCTCCGACCCACCCGAACTCCGGCCGCTCGTTTGACGCCGCGAGATCAGCTGCGGTCAAGTGCACACCATCGGCTCTGTCCCAGAGTGAGTGGTGATGCCCGCTGTTGACCAGCAGTGTTGCCCCGGCAGCGCGCGCGCGTGCACGCACGTCATCGAAGATCGCCGCTGCTGCATCACGATCAAGTTCAGGCTCCCGAAATTGAACCAGCGTCAAGCCGCGTGCGAGTGCCGATTCAAGACGCTGCAAGAACACGTCGCGACCGAGCCGGGCGACCGCACTGATCGCATAGTGCGGCGGGAGTGCGAGCCATCGTAGAAGCGGAAGCGTGGCGGGCAACAGCGGACCGTCGGGTAGATCGCTGGTCGAGAAAAAACCGAAGCGCTGATGTTCGCGCGCATGAATCTCGCCGTTCCACTCAAACACCCGAAAAAAGTGCAGCCGCACCAGAGCGTGCGGGTAGTCGAATACGCGTACCACCCACGGATACGCGGTGCCGATGTCGATGCCAAGCTCTTCGTGCAGCTCGCGCGCGAGGGTGCTGGCGACCGGCTCGTCGGGTTCCACTTTTCCGCCTGGAAACTCCCAAAACGAGGCGTACGGCTTTCCGGCCGGCCGGCTGGCCAATAGGAAACGACGATCGCGGCGAATCATCACACCGGCCGCGACTTCGACCGGAGTGCGGCCCGGTGTCATCGTGGCAAGGTGTCGTCGGCGAGGCGCTTGCCCCCGGCCCAATGACGCGCAAACTGCAACGCCACGCGACCGGACCGCGAGCCGCGCTGCAGGGCGAACTGCAGTGCCTCGGCGCGAGCCTCTGCAGCCTCGTGTTGTTGCAAGCCGAAGCGCTGAAGCCAGTGCGCCACGATATCCAAGTAGTCATCCTGGCGAAACGGATAGAACGATAGCCAGAGACCGAAGCGTTCGGAAAGGGATATCTGCTCTTCCACCGCCTCAGCGGGATGAATCTCGCCATCGCCGTCGTAGCGCGTGTTCAGGTTATCGCGCATCAGCTCCGGCATCAGATGGCGCCGATTCGACGACGCATAAATCAGGACGTTTTTCGCCGTGCCGGCGATGGAACCGTCGAGCGCAGCCTTCAACTCCTTGTAACCGGCCTCGTTGGTGTCGAACGACAGATCGTCGCAAAAAATAATGAAGTGCTCGGCTCGCTCGGCCACGACGTCGACGATGTCCGCCACATCAATCAAGTCGCGCTTGTCGACCTCGATCAAGCGCAACCCTTGCCGGGAAAATTCGTGCAAACACGCGCGGATCAGCGAGGATTTCCCGGTGCCGCGCGCGCCTGTAAGCAACGCGTTGTTGGCTGGCAGCCCGCGCACGAAGCGCTCGGTGTTTTGTCGGATGGCGATTTTCTGATCATCGACATGCTTTAGATCGTCGAATGGAATCAGCGCCGGCCGCAGCACCGTCTGCAACTCTCCCCGCTCGAGTCCGAGATAACGCCGCTTGCGCCAGCGAAACGCAGGGGACGAAGCAAAATCAGTCTGCGCCGGCGCCGGCAACAGCGATTCCAGGCGCTCCAGCACGGCCGCCAGCCGCTGCAGGGTGAGGTCGCTGTCGGAGTTGGAAACGGCGCGGGTCACGATCGATAGTCGGCGTTGATGGATACGTAATCGTGCGACAGATCCGTGGTCCAGACCGATGCACCCGCGCGTCCCCGGCCCAGCAGCAAGCGGACGACGATTTCCGAGTTTTTCATCACGCGCTGACCGTCTTCCTCGCGATAGTCCGGGTGCCGGCCACCGTCGAGCACAACATGCACATCATCCAGGTGCATTTGAACACGCTCGGGTTGCAGGCGGTCAATGCCGGCATAACCGACCGCAGCAAGGATTCGTCCAAGATTTGGATCGGAAGCGAAAAACGCGGTCTTGACCAGCGGTGAATGCGCTACGGCATAAGCCACCTGGCGGGCTTCGACTTCGGTCGCCGCCTGCTCAACCCGTACCTCAATAAACTTGGTCGCGCCTTCACCGTCGCGCACGATCGCGTGCGCAAGCTCGCGCGCAACTTCGTTCAATGCATCGGAAAACGCGGAGTACGAAGGAGCTTGCTCGGATTCGATCCGCAGAGAGCCGCGACCGGTCGCGATCGCCACGAAAGAATCGTTGGTCGATGTGTCGCCGTCGATCGTGATGCAATTGAACGATCGATCGGCTGCACGCTGCGTCAGCTGCTGCAGCAGTGCAGGCGCAATCGAGGCGTCTGTTGCGACGAAGCCGAGCATCGTGGCCATGTCCGGGCGGACCATCCCCGCGCCTTTGGCGATGCCTGTGAGCGTGACAGTGGTTCCGGCCGTATCGACTCGCCGCGACGCAGCCTTCGGCACCGTGTCGGTCGTCATGATTGCTTGCGCCGCCTGCAGCCAGTGATCTTGCCCAAGCCGCCCGAGCGCCTGTGGCAATCCTGCGATCAAGCGCCCGATCGGCAACTGCTCCATGATCACGCCGGTTGAAAACGGCAGTACTTGCCTGGCATCGCAACCGATCAGCTTTGCCAACGCCTCGCAGCTCGCACGTGCCGCTTCGAGACCTACAGTGCCTGTGCCGGCATTCGCGTTGCCGGTGTTGACGACCAGCGCGCGCACGCCACGGCCGCCTGCCAAATGTTCGCGGCAAACAAGTACCGGCGCGGCAGCGAAGGAATTCTGAGTAAACACACCGCCAACGCTCGCCCCGTCGGCAACGCGCACAACCAATAAATCCTTACGGTCGGGCTTTCGTATTCCAGCTTCCGCCCAGCCGAGTTCGATCCCCAGAACAGGAAACAGGGACTTCGAATCGGGCGCGTGAAGATTAACGGCCATGTTCTGAGATCGGCAATAAACGCGGCATACGAAACAATCTCCCAGCGCCGATGCGCGCGTTGTTCGCGATTCGTCTGGGGCGAATTGCGAATCGCTCGTCGCTCCGAAGGGAGCGCGCCTAACTAGTCGCGACGAGTGCACGTGCGACGGCGAAGCCGTCGCGTACACGAGGAGCGCTAAAGCTTCCCATGGCACAGCTTGTACTTCTTGCCGGAGCCACAGGGGCACGGATCGTTGCGGCCAATTTTTTCCCCGAGCCGTCTGACTTGCTGTACCGCAGGCCTCGCCGTGCCCTCTTCACTATCCGGCAAGGTCATTGCCTCTACCGCTACTGGCTCGTCCGACACCCCCAGTCCGAATTCGGAATGCTGCGCTCGTGCCTGCTCGACCCGGCGCTCGCTTTCTGCTTCGATCAGCTGCTCTGCCTGCTGGATCTCTTCCTGGGTCTGAATCCGCACATTCATCAACACCCGCACGACGTCGGCCCGCACGCGGTCCAGCAGCGATCCAAACAGCTCGAACGCTTCGCGCTTGTACTCCTGCTTCGGCTGCTTCTGTGCATAGCCGCGCAGATGGATGCCCTGACGCAGCGCATCGAGTGCGGTCAAGTGCTCGCGCCACGCCTGGTCGAGCGATTGCAGCATGATCGACCGTTCGAAGCCCGAAAAGGAATCGCGGCCGACAATCGCCACCTTGGCTTCGTACGATTCGTCCGCCGCCTTCAGCACCTTCGCCAGCAGATCCTCATCGGTCAGCGCATCGTTGGCCTCGAGCGCGCCCTTGAGCGGCACATGCAGTTGCCAATCGTTGGCCAGCGCGGCTTCGAGTCCGCCGATGTCCCATTGCTCTTCAACCGACTCGGCGGGTACATGCGCACGGAACATGTCGGTGAAATAGCCGGTGCGCAGGTTCGTCACCATCTCGCCGGTGTTATCCGTTTCCAGAATGTCATTGCGCAGGCGATAAATCTCGCGCCGCTGATCGTTGGCAACATCGTCGTATTCGAGCAGCTGCTTGCGGATATCGAAGTTGCGCGCTTCGACCTTGCGCTGTGCACTTTCGATCGATCGCGTCACCATGCCGGCTTCGATCGCCTCACCCTCGGGCAGTTTGAGGCGATCCATGATCGCTTTCATCTTGTCTCCGGCGAAAATGCGCAGCAGCGAATCCTCCATCGACAGATAAAAGCGCGACGCACCGGGATCGCCCTGCCGGCCCGAGCGGCCGCGCAGCTGATTATCAATTCGGCGTGATTCATGGCGCTCGGAGCCAATGATCTTCAAGCCGCCGGCGCCGACCACCTGATCGTGCAGCGACTGCCACTCGTTGCGCAGCTTGTCGATGCGCGGCGCCTTGGCCGCGTCGGCGATGTCGGGCTCGGCTTCGACGAACTGCACCTGTTTTTCGACGTTCCCGCCCAGCACGATATCGGTGCCGCGCCCCGCCATGTTGGTCGCGATCGTAATGACCTGCGGGCTGCCGGCCTGCGCGATGATCTCGGCCTCCCGTGCGTGCTGTTTCGCGTTCAGAACCTGGTGCGGCAGCCCTTCCCTTTTTAGCAGGCCCGCGAGCAACTCGGAATTCTCGATCGAAGTCGTGCCGACCAGTACCGGCTGACCGCGCTCCACACAGTCCTTGATGTCGTCGATGATCGCGGTGTATTTCTCGTTCAGCGTTCGATACACCTTGTCCTGCGAGTCGATGCGGATCATCGGCCGGTGCGTGGGAATCACGACGGTTTCGAGCCGATAGATTTCCTGGAACTCGTACGCCTCGGTGTCCGCGGTGCCGGTCATTCCGGCGAGCTTGCCGTACATGCGGAAGTAATTTTGAAACGTGATCGACGCGTAGGTCTGGTTCTCGGCCTGAATTTGCACGCCTTCTTTGGCCTCGACAGCCTGGTGCAACCCTTCTGACCAGCGGCGTCCCACCATCATGCGGCCGGTGAACTCGTCGACGATGACGATCTCGCCATTTTGCACCACGTATTGCTGATCGC
>JACCSD010000062.1 GCA_013813185.1 Burkholderiaceae bacterium | reverse complement strand
GTATCCAAGAGTCCTTTAAGCAGCTCAAGCCGGCTTGAGCGACAAGCATTCATATAGATCGAGGGAATGAACTTGTCGTGGCTCCCCAAGCCCCAAAGTCCCAATAGCCGCAATTCAGCAACCAGCGGGTTCGTCGACCAGCCAAGACGCCCGCCCAGCGATTTACCGCGGTCGCGCTGTACCAGCCGCCAATCGGCGCCCCCCGCGTAGACGCGTTCCATACGCGCTCCAATTCCAACATCCATACGTTGAAGCACCGTCCTATCGATGTTTGAAAAACGAACCGTGCCCTTGCTCAGTTGTCCGTCACCGATCAGTGCGCCGAGCACCCATGGGTTGATTGGCAACTCCGCGTCGTCGCCGAACTCTCCATTTGGCACATCGATCCAGAGCCGGCCGCGGTAGCGGACGCGCTGAAGAGCGGTCGTCAGCTGCGCGGTGGACATCACCCGTGGCTTATCCCAATCGCGGTAGTGAACTTTCCACAAGTGCTCCGCGCAACATTCCGCGCAGCGTCCATCGGAGAACGTCACGCGGTAGACCGGCCGAGTGCCCTGCGGAAACACGCCCGTGACAATCGATGGTCGCCCGTCGACTGACGCCACCGATTGACCGATTTCAAGTTCGCCGATCTGGGACCAGCCACTGGAAGTCTTGACGACTGAGTCAAGCGGCTGCGCCTTCCCCATACTGGGCCTGCCGGCGATGATGATCAGGTCGCCTGCTTGAAACCCCGACGTTTTCGAATCCAGATCTGCGAAGCCCGTGGGAACACCGGTCACGTCGGACGGATTCGCACGCTCGAACAGCTCCTGAATGCGCTCGACCACGCGCGTCAGCAGCGGCTGAATTTCGATGAAGCCCTGGCGCCCGCGCGCGCCCTCCTCGGCTATCTGGAAGACCTTGGTTTCTGCCTCGTCGAGTATTTGCTTGGTGTCTTTGCCCGCCGGATTCAGCGCGCTCGTGGCAATCTCATCGCCCGCGGTGACCAGCCGGCGCAGCACCGAACGCTCGCGCACGAGCTCTGCGTAGCGACGAATGTTGGCTGCCGACGGTGTGTTCTGCGCCAGTGAATTCAGATATACGAGTCCGCCCGCCTGCTCGGCGCGGCCGGTGTTGCGCAACGCCTCGAATACGGTGACGGCATCGGCCGGCTTGCTGGCATCGACCAGGCGGCTGATCGCGCCAAAAATGTACTGATGATCCTGCCGATAAAAATCGTCGGTGCCGATCAGGTCGGCGATGCGATCCCAGGCGGTGTTGTCGAGCAACAGTCCGCCGAGCACCGATTGCTCCGCCTCGATCGAATGCGGAGGCAGACGCACGGCCGCGAGCTGGGGATCGATCGGCTGATTCACGAGTGAAGGTGGAGTTACTGCGGAAACGGACTCGCAAACTATAACAAGCGGTCGTGCGGCGAACCGGAGTTAAAAAAAGAAATGGCGGCCACGCTGGCCGCCATTTTCCTTTTGAGATCGCCTGCCGCTAGCCTTGTTCGCCGACCACCAGCACGGTGACATCTGCCGCGACGTCGGTATGCAGTGCTACCGACACATGATGCTCGCCTACCGCCTTCAACGGGCCTTGCGGCATGCGAATCTGACCTTTGTTGACGACGAAGCCCTGTTTGGCGAGCGCCTCGGCGATGTCGAAGTTGGTCACCGATCCGAACAGCTTTCCATCGACGCCGGCCTTGGCCGGGACCCGGACGGTCGAACCGCTCAGCTTGGCGTTCACCGCTTCCGCAGCCGACAGACGATCCGACTGTGCCTTCTCCAGATCAGAGCGGCGGGCTTCGAATTCCTTGATGGCTGTGTCAGTCGCACGCCGCGCCTTGCCGTGCGGGATCAGGAAATTGCGCGCGTAGCCTTCCTTGACCTTGACCACGTCGCCCAATTGACCGAGGTTGAGCACCTTCTCCAACAAAATGATTTGCATGATCTAGTCCTTGCCCGCAATCAATGCGTGTCGGTGTACGGCAGCAGCGCCAGGAAGCGCGCGCGCTTGATCGCGGTGTCGAGCTGGCGCTGATAGTGGGCCTTGGTGCCCGTCAGGCGCGCCGGCGTGATCTTTCCGTTCTCGCCGATGAAGTCGCGCAGCGTGTCGACATCCTTGTAGTCGATCTGCTCGACTTTCTCGACGGTAAAGCGGCAGAAGCGCTTGCGTTTGAACAACGCGTTTTGCTTGTTCTCGCGCCGCGGGCCCTTGCCCTTGCCTTTGAATTTGCCTCGTCCTGCTCCAAATGCCATTTCAAACTCCGTCTCTTATTTAGCTAATCCGTAATCTTGAATTCCGTAATGTGCATCACCAGCCGCGTCGATCGACGTGTGCGCGGCGCGATAAACCCTTCGAGCGTCATCGGCTTGCCCAGCGGTTCGCGATCGAGTGCTTGGGCTACCGCGCCCAACGCTATGGCGGCAAACTCGAACGTCAACGTGCGTTCTGCTGCGGCCTCGGTCACCGTTGCCTCGTGCGCGAAGCTCGCTTCGAGCACCGCGATGCCGGCGGGCGTATAGCGCAGCGCGCTTTTCGCCACGGGTTTGCCGCGAATCCGAAGTTGATTCACGCACGTGTTGTAGCCAGCTCACCGATATCGCTTGCCGCGGCGTGCGGACTAGGCCGTCGCCTCAGCCGCAGGTGCAACCGCCACCGCGGGCTGCGCCGGCGTTTGCGTCGGCGCCGATGACTGCTCGGCGGCGGCCTTGCGTGCTTCCTCGCGCTCGACGACCTTCATCATCGGTGACGCCGCGGTCTCGGCGCGCTTCATCTTGACGGTCAAGTGACGCAGCACCGCGTCGTTGTAGCGGAAAGCGTTTTCGAGCTCATCCAGGGTCTTGTTGTCGCACTCGATGTTGATCAGGACGTAGTGCGCTTTGGCGAGCTTGTCGATCGGATACGCAAGCTGCCGGCGGCCCCAATCTTCGACGCGGTGGATTGCGCCCTTGTTATTGGTGATCATCACCTTGTAGCGGTCGATCATCCCAGGCACCTGCTCGCTCTGATCGGGATGCACGATGAAACAGATTTCGTAATGACGCATGAATCAGTGTCCTTGTGGTGTAGCCACCCGCGGGGACTGCGTGGTCTGCGAAACCGCGCGGTGTGGCAAGGAGTGCGCTCCTATGTGCTGCAAGCGCTTGAAAAAGCGCGCGATTCTAGCCTGAAACGCCCCTCAATGCGAGGGCACAGCGTCGGTGGCCGCGAAGAGCCTGGGCAACTCTACCGCCGCTGTCCCACGCAGGACGATCGTCGCAAGTTCATCGAGGTCGCTTGCTTGCGGATTGACGATGATGACTTTCGCGCCGCGGCGCAACGCCTCGGCGGGTAGCGCGGCGGCCGGATAGACCAGGCCGACGTTCCGATCACAAGCATCAGATCGCAGCGGGCGGCGGCGGCCTGCGCTCGCTGCAGCGTCGCCGCATCGAGCATCTCGCCGAACCAGACGACGTCCGGGCGCAGCCAATCATTGCAGCGGGGACAGCGCGGCGGCTCGCCGGGTGGCAGGCTCACTGGATCGCCCTCGCTGAAGCCACACCGCGCCAGGCAGACAGTACGAAGGATGCTGCCGTGCAGTTCGATCGGTGCACTGCCCGCGCGGGTGTGCAGGCCATCGACATTCTGCGTGATCAACTCGAACGAATCGAAATGCGATTGCGCGGACGCGAGCGCGTGGTGCCCGGCGTTCGGTTGCGCGTTGGCGACCAACCCGCGCCGCCACGCATACCAGCGCCATACCAGCGGCGGGTCGGCGCGGAACCCATCGTCGGACGCGAGCTGCATTGGATCGAATTTCGCCCACAAGCCGGAGGTCGCGTCGCGGAACGTGGGAATGCCGCTCTCGGCCGAGATGCCGGCGCCGGTCAGGACAGCGACGCGGCGCGCGTGCGCGAGGTACTCGCGCGCAGCGCCCAGGCTCGCTGAGTTCAAGCGACGACCGGCAGGCGCCGGTCCATCACGGCAAACCATGCCGGTGGAACCAGCGCGAGCAGGATCATCGCCGGGTAGCCTGCGGGCAACTGCGGCGCAGACGCGACCGAACGCAGCTGGTCGAACGGCCGTTGTACGTTAGCGTGATGGTCCGGATGCAGCTGCAGGTTGAACAGCAACCAGTTACTGACAGTGTAGT
>JACCSD010000014.1 GCA_013813185.1 Burkholderiaceae bacterium | reverse complement strand
GCCTTGATTCCGATTTCTGCAACGCTGCGTGCGTTTTTCGCGCGATCATAGGTCGCGTGCATCGCGCCCAACGCGAAGTTGCGGCCCGAGCCGATACCCCAGAAACGGTCGAAGCTGAACACCTCGCGGTACGAATACACGCCGTAGATTCCCGAAGGGTTCGCGATTAGCGCGGTGATCTGCGACGACTCGTACGGATCGGAATCGTCTTCCTTCGGATTCAGAAAGAACTTGTCCTTCAAGATCACGTGCAGCCGCTGAAAGGTGCTGAACACCTGCTCGCGGCTGTACAGCTTGCACTCGTCGGCCAGATGCCGCATGGCCTCAGCCAGCACTACAAAGTGCGCGGTGCTGCCCGCCAGCCCGATATACGAGTCGCCGATCGAAAAAATCTTCTCGTTGACTTCATAACCGTGCGGCAGCCGGGTTTCGCCGAATGTCACGAGCGCATCGGAAGCAATTGCGATTTCCTCGTTCTTCTTCACCACAACGATCGTCGTCATTGCTTCACAAAAGCACACGGCGAAAGTCAGCGAGTACTTGCGCAAGGTACGCGTTGAAGCGCGCCGCACCGGCGCCGTCGACAACGCGGTGATCCCACGACAGCGACAGCGGCAGGATCAGGCGCGGCGCGAACTGTTTGCCGTCCCACACTGGCTGCGTTTGCGAGCGGCATACGCCAAGGATCGCGACTTCCGGCGCGTTGATGATCGGCGTGAAATACGTGCCGCCGATGCCGCCGAGCGATGAGATCGAGAACGTGCCGCCTTGCATGTCCGTCGGGCTGAGCTTGCCGTCGCGCGCCTTCGCCGCGAGCGCGGCGGTTTCCTGCGCGATATCGATGACGCCTTTCTTGTCTGCATCCTTGACGACTGGTACGACCAGTCCATTCGGCGTGTCGGCCGCAAACCCGATGTGGAAGTACTCCTTAAAAATCACCGCGTCGCCGGTTTCGGCGTCGATCGAAGAATTGAACTCGGGAAATTTCTTCAGCGCGGCAACACACGCCCTGATCAGAAACGCCAACATCGTCAGCTTCAGTGGCTCACCCTTGCCGCTCTTTTCGTTCTTGTTCAGTTGCACGCGGAAAGCTTCGAGCTCTGTGATATCGGCATCGTCGTGATTGGTGACATGAGGAATCGTCACCCAGTTGCGCGTCAGTGCGGGGCCGGAAATTCTGCGGATGCGCGACATTTCGACGCGCTTGACCGGACCGAATTTGGCGAAGTCGACCTGCGGCCACGCGGGAAGATGTGACAGCGGTCCGGCGGAAGACGCGCCGGCAGCCGCGGCGGGCCACGTGCCACCGGCCATCGTGGCCTTCACGTGGGAGCGCACGTCGTCTTCGGTGATCCGCCCCTTGGGCGCGCTGCCTCGCACGGCTGCCAGGTCGACGCCGAGTTCCCGTGCGAACTTGCGCACGGAAGGCGAGGCGTGCGGCTTTGCGCCAGGCGCAGGGCCGAGATCGAGAGGCTCAGGACGCGCTCCCATTTCGGTGGCAAACGCATGCGAGCGCGGCGGCGCCTCCGCAGACGTCGGTTCTACGGCAGCCGTGACAGGTTGTGCTGCGGGTGCGCCGGCAGCGGCTTGTGCAGGTTCCTTCGCTGGCGCTGGTTGTTGAGGTGCTGATGCAGGCTGTTGTCCCGTCGCCGTCGCAATTAGCGTCCCCTTGGACACCTTATCGCCGATCTTGATTCTCAGTTCCTTGATCACGCCTGCGTGCGACGACGGAATTTCCATCGACGCCTTATCACTTTCCACCGTGATCAGCGATTGATCCTTCGCTACCGCATCGCCTGGTTTTACGAGAAGTTCGATGACTTCGACTTCTTTGAAGTCGCCAATGTCGGGGACCGTGATCTCGATAGCCTCTGGCGAGGCTGGGGCGTTCGCCGCGGGCGCGGCTGGTGCGGGCGCGGCGGGTGAGGATGCGGGCGCCTTAGGCGGAACGGTGGCGACGGGGTTTGCGGCAGCAGTGGGTGCCGCAGTCTTCGCGGGAGCCGCCTCCGCGTCGCTGTCGACCATCAACAGGGGCGAGTCCTTGGATACCTTGTCTCCCAATTTCACCATCAGCTGCTTCACGATGCCGGCGGCGGACGACGGAATTTCCATCGACGCCTTGTCGCTTTCCACCGTGATCAGCGACTGGTCTTTCGTGATCGCGTCACCGGGCTTCACCAGAAGCTCTATGACTTCGACCTCTTTGAAGTCGCCGATGTCCGGGACTTTCACTTCGACTTGTTGTGCCATCGCTCGGCTCTATACGGTGACTGGATTGGGCTTGTTCGCATTGATGCCGTACTTCTTGATCGCATCGGCAACTTTGGCCGCCGGCACAGTGCCTTCATCAGCCAGGGCGCGCAACGCCGCGACCGTGACGTAGCGGCGATCGACTTCGAAGAACTCACGCAGCTTTTCGCGCGTGTCCGAGCGGCCGAAGCCGTCGGTGCCCAGCACCCGGTAGTCGCGGCCGCGCGGAATGTAAGCGCGGATTTGATCGGCAAACAGGCGCATGTAATCGGTGGTCGCGACAATCGGCCCGGCGCTTTTTTCGAGCTGTTGCGTTACGTAGGGCTTACGTGGCTTCTCGGTTGGATGCAGCAGACTCCAGCGCTCGGCATCGATGCCGTCGCGGCGCAGTTCAGTGAAGCTCGTCACGCTCCACACGTCACCCGAAACGCCCCAGTCCTTCTCGAGCATGTCGGCCGCAGCGATCGCTTCGCGCAAGATCGTGCCGCTGCCCAGCAGCTGCACGCGTGCAATCGATTTGCCCATGCCGCTCCCGGCCGGACCTTCGCGCAACAGGTACATCCCCTTGAGAATTCCCTCTTCCTGTCCCTTCTTCAGTCCAGGCTGCGGATAGTTCTCGTTCATCAACGTGATGTAGTACCAGACGTTTTCCTGGTTCTCCACCATGCGCTTCAAGCCTTGCTGAATGATGACCGCCACTTCGTGCGCAAACGTCGGGTCGTAGCTGACGCAATTGGGGATTGTCGAGCTCATCAAGTGCGAATGGCCGTCCTGGTGCTGAAGTCCTTCCCCGTTCAACGTCGTCCGTCCCGCCGTTGCGCCGAGCAGGAATCCGCGTGCCTGCATGTCGCCGGCAGCCCACGCCAGATCGCCGATGCGCTGGAAGCCGAACATCGAATAGAAGAAGTAGAACGGCACCATGATGCGGTTATTGGTCGAGTACGAAGTAGCGGCCGCAATCCACGAGCTCATCGCACCGGCTTCGTTGATACCTTCTTCGAGAATCTGGCCCTTCTTGTCCTCGCGGTAGTACATAACCTGGTCTTTGTCGACCGGCTCGTACAGTTGCCCCTGCGACGAGTAAATACCGAGCTGGCGAAACATGC
>JACCSD010000368.1 GCA_013813185.1 Burkholderiaceae bacterium | reverse complement strand
AGCCGCCCCGTCCCCTTCGACGATACCGAGGCGCGCCGGGCCGCAACCACACGCCCGGTGGCGTTAAGCGCCGCTATTGACGCTGACGGATACGCCACGGCCACCGTCGCAATCTCGACCGCCTGCGGTGCGTTGCGACGACCGACAAACAGCGCGACCGCCGCCAGGACGACGAGGGCGAGCGCCCAGACCCACCAGCGCTTCCATAAGGGACGGCGCCGGCGCGGCGCCACGGCGCTGCGGTCGATCGCCAGACGAGAGAGCGACGGTGTGGCCGTTGGTGATTGATCTGTCATGCGGATTAGGTGGGGGCGGAACTGCGGACCAGGGGATAAGTTGGGCCGCAGTAAGGAAAGCGAGCCGTGCATGCTAAAGCAACGGCCCGCCGCGCTCGGAGCAATTGGCGCCGGCCCGCCGGCGATTGGCGAAAAAACCCGCCGTGCGCTGGTGCGACACGGCGGATCGGTCAAGACCAGTGGCTAGTTCGGGATCTGCACCGTACTGCCAGTGAAATTGATCACGTCGCTGACGGTCGGCGTCAGCGATATCGGCGGCAGATTCGCTGTAGTGATCGGCGGTGCCGAACCCGGAACACCACCGCGCGGCGTCGTGCGTATGACTTGCGACGGCGGCAGCGCGGCGCCGGTGCGCAGATGGTTCCACATCATGTTCAGCGCCAGATTGTCGTAGTAGTGCATCGGAATGAAGCGCGTGTCATAACCGGCAAACGGCAAGAACGCCTCGAAGTGCTGCGCGTTAAGCACTTCAATATAGGACAGCCGGCTCGCCGCGCCTTCGACAATCTTGTTGGCGCCAAAGTACGGGCGCGACGTATGGTTAACCGGCACCAGCGCATCGGCGCGCCCGTGCACGATGATGGTCGGCTTCGCACGCAGGTTGCCGGTCACACGCACCTGGTTGACGCCGGCCTGAACCGCAAGGGCGGCGGTGATCGATGTGGTCCACAGTTGCCGCAGACACTGCGCGCCGAGAAATGCGAAGTTGCTGTCGGCCAACGTATGGTTGATCGGCCCGCCCGCGGCGTTGTTGTAGATGAGGTTGATGCCGTTGGTCGGTGCAATGCCGTTGCCGTTGGCAAATACTGTCAGCATTGGTGAGACGGCCGCGGCGGCCGGCATACCGCCGGCGTTCGTCGTTGCGAAACTGAATCCGCACAGGTTGTCGCTCACACTCGCGCGCGAATACGCATTGGCGTACGTCACTGCCACCGGGGGTGTCGCAAAGGCGAAGTGCGACGCATGCAGCAAGTCAGATTCGACTTCCCACCCGGCTGCGCGCAATTGAGCCAACGCGTCGTTCGACTGCGAAACGAAGTCGGCACCGGCTACGTTGCCGCTCGCGGCCAGCGCACCGCAACGATTCTGCGCGCTTGCCACTGGAACGCTCGTCAAAAACGGCGACGCAGCCACCGCCGGCGAATGCGCGGCGCACGGCTGCAGCATGTTGGCCAGCGACGTGTAGTCGTACAGCGGCCGCCCGATTGCGCCAGCGGGATAGTTAAGGCCTCCGCGCGCAACGATCAATCCCGCCGGCAACGTCGGATTGATCTGCGGCTCTCCGACGACCACGGCGTCGATCAAGCCAGCCGTATCTCCTTCGGCCGCAGCGATCGACGCACCACCGCCGTTGGACACCGATGAAGCGATCACCAGCGTGTTGGCCGCCACGAACTGGCGCAACTTTTCGCTCGTTCCCGGCACTGTCGGCGCGAACTGTTCATTCATCGCCCACAACGCAAACTCGATCGCCTGCCGCGTGTACAAGCCCCAGTCTTTTTCCGAGTTGGCTTGCGAATGCGCGTGCTTGAACGCGTAGCGGAATGGATTGGTCGCGATAAATGCGGTGCGCTGCGCGTCGGTCAGCGTGGCCGTGAAGTGGCTCGCGTTGCCGGCAGTCGTGGCATTGGCCGTCAGTCCATTGATCAGCGTGATCGTATTGGTGTCGAGCTCGTGGGCGCCGTTGCCGGTGCCCTTGTCGGTGTAGGCGACGGCGCAGCCGTGCTTGAGGCCCCATTCGCCCGCGGTCGCGATCGCGCCGTAGACGCCGCGCGAGCCGGAGGAGGGCGCCGTCACGATGCAGCCGCGCGCGGGGTCGTAGCTGTCCGGCACCTGCACCATCATGGTGACGCGCCGGCGCCCATCGCTGCC
>JACCSD010000366.1 GCA_013813185.1 Burkholderiaceae bacterium | reverse complement strand
GCAGCTGTCGCTGCGAGTCGGCAATTGCCATCCACTCGCCCGGATGCTCGGCGCGCAAGCGCTCGATCCACCACGCCGGCAGGTTGTAACGCACCGTCGCGTCGGCCTGCAGTTCGGCCAACAGCGTGGCCTGCCGCCGCAGGAAGTTGCGCAAAACGGCATTGATAAAACCGGACGCGCCTCGGGTTGACGGTGATTGGTGCGCAGCGGCCACCGCCTGATCGACGACGGTATGCGCAGCATGGCGGTCGCGTAGCAACTGAGCCAGCGCCACTGCCAGTAGTGCCGCCGCTTCGGCCGCCGGCGCTCGGGCCGCCAGCCGTTCGACAAGGCGGTCGCTGGCCGCCAGATGACGGACCGCGGTGTAAAGCGCGTCTTGCACCGGGGGCCGAAGCTCGGCGCGGTCGGCGAGCGCTGCGGTCAGCGCACGATCGATCGAGCGGCCGCCACGAAAAAGTTGCCAGGCAGCGGCTGCGTATCGCAATACATCGGCCAGCGGGGGAGATTCTGCCGTGCTCACTCCGTCGCGACAGCGTGCGGACTGACGAAGCGATCACCGACTTGGACCGCAAAGCCACTGAGAAAGTCGCGCGTCGTGACTCGCTTGCCACCCGCACGTTGCAATTCGGTGATCAGCAGCTCGCCGGCGCCGCAGGCGACGCGCAGACCGGAGGCATCGGCACTTTTGACGACACCGATCTCTGCCTCATCGGCCACCCGATCGCCGCTCGCCAGCGCGCGCCATAGACGAACCGTCGTGCCATTGAGCAGGCTCGATGCGATCGGAAACGGATTGAACGCCCGCACCTTGCGCGCGAGCTGTGCGGCAGAGCTCGACCAGTCCAGCCACGCCTCCGACTTGTTCAGTTTGGTGGCATACGTCGCGCCCTCCGGCTGCGGTGTTGCGGCCAGGCGGTCGATGTTGAAGAGCGCCTCGACGATCAGGCGCGCTCCGATCTGTGCGAGCTTCGAGGTCAGCGCGTCAGCGGTATCGTCCGACGTGATCGCGACTTTCTCGGCTGCCAACATCGGGCCGGTGTCAAGCCCGGCGTCCATCTGCATGATGGTGATTCCGGTTTCCGCATCTCCTGCCTCGATCGCACGCGCAATCGGCGCCGCCCCGCGCCAGCGCGGCAACAACGACGCGTGAATATTCAGGGCGGAAAGTTTCGGCAACCATCCGGCGCGCACTCCGCGCGGAATAGCGAGCACCTCAGGCGGCAGTATCAAACCGTAAGCAGCGACTACCAGCACATCGGGCGCCACCGATTCAAGCCGTGCCTGCGCCATCCTCGCGGCGTCTCCTTTGCGTAGTGATGATGGTGTATCAACCTCCAGACCATGCGCCAGCGCGCGCTGCTTGACCGGGCTTGCTTGCAGCTTCACGCCGCGTTTGGCCGGGCGGTCGGGCTGCGTCAGGACCAGCGGCACGGACCAACCGGCGCTAGGGGCGGCGCTGACAATGGCGTCCAAGGCCGCTGCCGCGAAATCCGGCGTGCCGGCAAAGACGATTTTCATGAGGCGCTCCTCGTGTACGCGACCGCTGCGCGGTCGCACGTGCACTCGTCGCGATTAGTCAGGCGCGGTCCCTTCGGAGCGGCCACGCGTGCGCGCGCAGCATAACCGCAGGGGATGTATCACTACGATCGCCATTTCCCAGATCACGGATCACATCTGCTTGAACAGGTGTACGTACTGGCGCGCCACCGGCAGCTCGCGGGCAGTATCGCGCATCCTGACGTACAGCTTCCCGGTTAGATCGCGGCGGGTGGCGGCTACGGCGTTCAGGTTGACGATGACCGACCGGTGGATCTGCGCAAAATCGTCCGGATTCAGCTGTTCACCCAGTTCGGACAGTGAAACGCGGATCAACCATTCGGTGAGATCGGCGCCATCGCGCGCGAACACACAGGTGTACTTGTCGTCGGCCTGGAAATACTGCACGTCGGCCACCGGGATCTGCTGCGTGATCTCGCCGTCGGCCGTGCGCTTGCTGGCGCGAATCCAGCGCAAGTGACGGGTCGCGGCGCCGCTGGCCAGATGCTGCGAGAGCTGCTGCAGCAGAGGCGCGAGGTCCCGCACCGGCGCGCTCGCTTTCAATTTTTCGATGGTGCGAGCCAGCCTTTCGTCCGTCACCGGCTTCAACAGGTAGTCGACCGCGTCGCGTTCGAAAGCATCGAGTGCGTATTGATCGTAGGCAGTGACAAAAACCACTTTGATTTGGCCGGTGAGCTTCTCGGCCACCTGCAATCCGGTCACCCCGGGCATGCGAATGTCGAGAAAGGCGATGTCCGGCGAGTGCTCGGCGATCGCCGCGGCCGCGGCTGGGCCGCTATCGGCCATCGCCACGATCTGCAACTCCGGCCACAGCTTCGCGAGCTTGTCGTGCAGATACTGGGCCAAATGGAGCTCATCGTCCGCGATGATGGCTTTCAATGCCGGACCTTAGTCAATATGGGCCAATGGAATCGTCATTCTGACGCGCGTTCCACGCGCCAATTCTTCCACGACGAGCCGCGCTTTCGCGCCGTATAGCGAAGTCATTCGCTCCCTCAAGTTTGTGAGCCCGACCCCGCTGCCGGCGCGCGGCGAAAAGCCCAGGCCGTCATCCTCGACGTCCAGTTGGAGCGCCCCATCGGTGGCACGCGCGCTCAAACGCACGCTGCCGCCTTCGAGCTTGGGCTCGAGGCCGTGCTTGATCGAATTTTCCACCAGCGGCTGCAACGACAAAGGCGGAATGCTGACATTGAGCAGTTCGGCAGGCACGTCAATCGAATATGAAAGCCTTTCGCCCATCCTGATGCGCAGAATATCGAGATACGCCGCAATCAGCGCGGTTTCCTGACCGAGCGTCGTGCGCTCGCTACGACTCGCGGCCAGCGAAGCGCGCAGCAACTCGATCATGCGTTCGAGCATCAGCCGCGCCTTGTCGGGGGCTGTGTCGATCAGGGACACCACGTTTGCCAGCGTATTGAACAGAAAGTGCGGCTCGATCTGAGCCTGCAACGAGCGAAGCTGGGCATCGAGGGCCTGGCGCTGCAACTCGACCGCCTTGGCGCGCTCGCGCTCGTTCTCGGCCTCGGCTCTGGCCAGGCGAGTTTTCCCAGCGATGTAGCGGTACCAGAATGTCGAGAAAACGATCGATACCGTAACGATTGCTACTACGACTCGCGGCGCGCCTTGAACGATGCGCCCGACATCGACGCCAAGCAAGGTCAAACCGATCCAATAGCCGATCAGGCAGCCCACAATCGGGATGCCGGCGAAGAAGAGCACCCGGCTACGGGTGGAGAACGCTTCGATGCGTTCGCGACCCAGAAGATAGCCACCGGCCTCATACAGGGCGTGGACCGTGAGTCCGATCGACTGCGCGATGACAAAGTTCCACATCAGCGTTTTGAGTGGATCGGCCAGTCTGACAAAAGCCCACGCGATCAGCGTCAACACCACCGCGATGGCGGTGTTGAACACTACGGTCCAGACGACTTGCAACCACGCCGGGCCCGAGGGACGAGTCGAGAACGACCACCAGCTGCGCCATGACTGGCGCAGCTCAGAAACGCTCAACAACATGAATCGCTCGCACGCCCGTAGCAGGACCGCCAATGTAGCGCTGGCGATAGCGCCAGAAGTCGAACTAGCGATGAAGGGCGCCGGAGCGGCGTCAATCGCCCGGCAGCAGCGTCAGGCAGCCTTGACCTTGCGCTTTTTTAAGCGGGTCTTGATACGGTCCTGTTTCAGCGGCGACAGATACTCGACGAAGACCTTGCCCAGCAGATGATCCATTTCGTGCTGCACGCACACCGCCAATAAACCTTCACACTCAAGCTCGTACGGGGTGCCGTCGACGTTCTGCGCCCGCACCCGCACCTTCGCCGGCCGCGTCACCGCGTCGTAGATACCCGGCACCGACAAGCAACCTTCCTCGCACTCGACCTGCTCTTCCGACGCCCAGACGATTTCAGGATTGACCAGTACGTGTAGCTGGTCCTTGGTTTCCGACACATCAACCACCAGCAGCCGCTCGTGCACATCGACCTGGGTCGCGGCCAGTCCCACGCCGGGCGCGGCGTACATGGTGTGCGCCATGTTGTCCGCCAGGCGGCGCAATGGGTCGTCAAAGCGAGTCACCGGCCGCGCAACGGTTTTTAACCGCGGGTCGGGGTACTCAATGATGTCAAGCAGTGTCACTCATCTCTCCAAAATCGGTCTTCGCGCCGGCAGACCCCATGCCGGTAACTTTCAATCCCCTTTAAATGCCCGAAGTTTGAGTGCTTTTCAAGCACCGCCTGCGCCACAGCTCAGCCAAACTTGCGCGACAGGAAGCGTCGGTTACGACCTATGGCATCGCGCTTAGTCGGGATCGAAGCGTTAGAGCATCCGTTGCTATATCAATGCATTACGGTCAAAATTTGCAGCGCGTTATTAGATATCGGCGCAATCCTAAAAAGTTCAAGGGAAGGGATTGGCCGCTGGCTTTCCTCTCGTTTTCCGTTCCCGATGTCAGATCGATGAGCGTGACCAGGAGTTTTGATGACCCACACTAAGTTAGGCGCGAAGTTTCTCGGCCTGCCAGTCGCGATATTCGCCATGTCGCTTTGGGGCGGCGCCGTACTGGCGCAGGATTCGACGCCGGCGTCACGCTTACCGGTCACGCCGAAACAGCGCGGCACCGCAGACCAGGTCGCGCAGACCGGAGTGCCGTTGTCGGCGCTGGCACCGAACGCGCCCGAGCGCTATACGGTCAAGAGCGGCGATACGCTGTGGGACCTGTCGGGCATGTACCTGACGAGTCCGTGGCGTTGGCCAGAGCTGTGGGGGATGAACAAGACGCAGATCAAAAATCCGCACTTGATCTATCCCGGGCAGACGCTGGTACTGGTCAAGGACGGTGACCGCGCCCGGCTGCAACTGGCCGAAGGTGAACCGGGCGTCGGGCGCCTCGAGCCGCGCATCCGGGACGCGGGCAGCGAGCGTTCTGCGATTTCGGCGATTCCGAATAATCTGATCGCGCCGTTCCTGTCGCAGCCGCTGGTGCTCGACGCCAATGGCCTGGCCGCCTCGCCGCGCATTGTTGCCACGCAGGAAGGCCGTGTGTTTGTCGGCCGCGGTGACGACGTCTATGCGCGTGGCATCGAGGACGATTCGGTCGTCAACTACAACGTGTACCGACCGCTGCGCCCGCTGTTCGACCCGGACGACAAGGTACGCAAAAAACCGATTGCATACGAAGCGTTCTACCTCGGCACCGCCAACAGGGTCGGCGGCGGCGAGATCGCCAAGATTCGAATCGACTCGAGCAAGCAGGAGATCGGCATCGGCGACCGTCTGCTGCCGGTCGAGCGCCAGGAACTCGTCACCTATATGCCCAAGCGTCCGGAGTCGCCGATCGATGCGCGGGTGATCGCGATTTATGACGGCGTGCGCTACGCCGGTGGCGGGCAGATCGTTACGCTGAGCCGCGGCAGCGAGGAAGGCGTGGCAAGCGGTGACGTGCTGCAACTGTTCCGCACCGGAGAAACAAGGCTCGATCGCACTGCGGCCAAGCGCGAGTTCATCAAACTTCCGGACGAGCCCGTGGGGCTCGCGTTCGTGTTCCGGGTCTTCCCCGGTATCTCGTACGCGCTGATTCAGCGCGGGACCAAGGCGGTTGAAGTCGGCGACCGCGCGTCGAATCCGACTGATTCGCTCGACTTGACCACGCCGGCCGGCGGTTACTCTGACGCTGACCAGGTGCTGCGTCAGCCGCTGCGCACGCCCGCTCCGCAGTAACGCGACCTGACCGACAGGAATGCAGGCGGCCGAACGCGCCGCCTGGCTGCGCCTGATTGCCACGCCGGGCCTCGGCCCGCGCAGTGCGCGCCAGCTTCTTTCGACGTTCGGCCTGCCGGACGCCATTTTCGAGTCCGGCCTTTCCACGCTGCTGCGCTCGCTGCCCGAGGCGCTCGCGCGCACGGTGGCGCAACCGCCCAGCGCCGAAGTGCAATCGGCAATCGATGCCACCGAACACTGGCTGGCCGCGGCTCCCGATCGCGCGTTTCTGACGTTGGCCGATCCGGCTTATCCGCAGGCGCTGCTGGCGACGGTCGACCCGCCGCCGGTGCTGTTTGCCATCGGCCGGGTGGAATTGCTCAACCGCCCATCGATCGCGATCGTCGGCAGCCGCAATGCGACTCGCCAGGGCGGCGAAAGTGCACAGTTGTTCGGGCGTGCCGTTGCGCAGGCCGGCGTCACCGTGGCCAGCGGCCTCGCGCTCGGGATCGACGCCGCTGCGCACCGTGGCGCGTTGGCCGCCGATAGTGATGCCTCGACCATTGCGGTGGTCGGCACCGGGGTCGATGTGACGTACCCCGCCAGCAATCGCGCCCTGACCGCCGACGTCAGGAGGCGCGGCGTCGTGATCTCGGAGTTCACGTTGCGCACGCCCGCCATTGCGCACAATTTTCCACGGCGCAATCGCATCATCGCCGGCATCACGCGCGGCACGCTGGTGGTCGAAGCCGCGCTGCGATCGGGTTCCCTGATTACTGCACGACTGGCCGCCGAAAACGGGCGCGAGGTCTTCGCAGTTCCCGGCTCGATCCACTCGCCGCTCGCGAAAGGCTGTCACCGCCTGATACGCGACGGCGCCAAGCTCGTCGAATCTGCACAGGACATACTGGAAGAAATCGGATTCGCCCGCCGCGGCACTGCCCGCGAAGACGAGGCGCCGGTCGAACCCGCGGTGCACGCCGATGTCTTTAATCTCGTCGGGCATGACCCGGTCGATCTCGAGCGGCTGGTGGAGCAAAGCGGCCGTGAGCCCGGCGAACTGGTCGGCGCCTTGCTTGAACTCGAATTGGCACAACATGTTGAGCGTCTGCCGGGTAACCGCTACCAAAGGTTGCGTTAATCCGACTATGACTCTTTACACCGCGCTAGCGCTCGCATAGATTGCGCCCACGTGTTTGACGTCCTCGTCTACTTATACGAAAACTACGGTGCGCTGCATGCGTGCCCGGACTCCGACTCGCTTTCAAAACGGCTGACCGATGCCGGTTTCGACGACGAAGAGATTTCCGACGCGCTGATCTGGTTATCCGGGTTGCAAACGGTGACCTCGGAGTCGATCGCCGTCGGTCCCGAAAGCGAGCGCGCGTTTCGGGTGTACGCGGCCACCGAATTCGAGCGGCTTGGATTCGAAGCGGTCGGCTTTCTCAGTTTTCTCGAACAGGCTGCGCAGCTGACGCCGACGCAGCGCGAGATCGTCATCGAGCGCGCGCTGGCCACCGATGACACTCCCATTCCGCTCGAGATGTTGAAGGTAATCGTGCTCATGGTTCTGTGGAGCCAGCAAGCCGACATCGACGTGCTGCTACTCGAGGAATTGCTCGGCAGCGGCGACGGCCGCGCGCTGCATTAAGAACGCACTGTTAGGCGCGCTCCCTTCGGAGCGGCCGCGCGTACGCGCGCAGTACAAAGGCAAGCGAGGTCGGGGCATCACCGTCTTACTTGGCGCTTTCCATTTAATTGTTATCCTGAAAAAAGGAACAAGCTGAGGAGCCGCTCGTTTTGAGGGCTTCTTTCATCCATGTCGAAAACACTGATCATCGCCGAGAAGCCCTCTGTGGCCGCGGATATCGCGCGCTCGCTGGGCGACTTCGAGAAGCACCAGGATCACTTCGAGAACGATCAGTACGTGTTGTCGTCGGCCGTCGGCCACTTGCTTGAGCTGCGTGCACCCGAGCAATACGACGTCAAGCGCGGCAAGTGGACTTTTACTCACCTGCCGGTGATCCCGCCCCACTTTGATCTGGCGCCGATCGCAAAGAGCGAGGCGCGGTTGAAGGTGTTGATGCGGCTGATCAAGCGCAAGGACGTCGGTCAGCTGATCAACGCGTGCGACGCCGGGCGCGAAGGCGAGCTGATCTTCCGATACATCGTGCAGGCGGCAAAGGCGAAGCAGCCGGTGCGCCGTTTGTGGCTGCAGTCGATGACGCCGGCTGCCATCCGCGAAGCGTTCGAGCAATTGCGCAGCGACGACGAAATGATGCCGCTGGCCGACGCCGCGCGCAGCCGCTCCGAGGCCGACTGGCTGGTCGGCATCAACGGCACGCGGGCGATGACCGCGTTCAACAGCAAGGAGGGCGGCTTCTATCTGACGACGGTCGGCCGGGTGCAGACGCCGACGTTGGCGATCGTTGTCGAGCGCGAGGACAAGATCCGCAAGTTCGTCGCGCGTGACTACTGGGAAGTGCGCGCAGCTTTCGATGCGAAGGCCGGCGGCTACGAAGGCCGTTGGTTCGATACGAAGTTCAAGAAGAACGAAGACGTCGATGCACGTGCCGAGCGGTTATGGGAAGGGCAGAAAGCCGCGGCGATCGCCGACGCGTGCCGCGGCAAGTCTGGTACGGCGACCGAGGAAGCGAAGCCGAGTACCCAACTTGCCCCGTTGTTGTTCGATCTGACCTCGTTGCAGCGCGAAGCGAATTCGAAGTTCGGCTTTTCGGCCAAGACGACGCTGTCGATCGCGCAAGCGCTGTATGAGCGCCACAAGGTGCTCACGTACCCACGTACCGATTCGCGCGCATTGCCGGAAGACTACGTCGCCATCGTGCGCAAGACGATGGATGCGCTCGGCGGCACGCCGTATCGCGAGTTCGCAAAGAAAATCGTCAAGCAAGGCTGGGTTAAGCCGAACAAGCGTGTGTTCGACAACACCAAGGTATCGGATCACTTCGCGATCATTCCGACACTGCAGACGCCCAAGCACCTGTCGGAGGTCGAAGCGAAGCTGTATGACCTCGTCGTCAAACGTTTCTTGTCGATCTTTTTTCCAGCGGCCGAGTATCTGGTGACGACCCGCATCACCGAGATTGAAGGCCATTCGTTCAAGACCGAAGGCAAGGTGCTGGTCGAGCCCGGCTGGCTTGCGATCTATGGACGCGAGGCGATGCAGGAGCAGGGATCGCTGCCGAAGATCGATCAGGGCGAACGCGTCAAAGCCACCGACGTGCAGTCGATCGCGCTTGCAACGCGTCCACCTGCGCGCTACACGGAAGCGACGTTGCTGTCGGCGATGGAGGGCGCGGGCAAGCTGATGGAAGACGACGACTTGCGCGCCGCGATGGTCGGCAAAGGGCTCGGTACACCGGCGACGCGCTCGACGATCATCGAAGGGCTGATCGATCAGCGCTACATGGTGCGCGATGGCAAGGATCTGCGGCCGACGCGCAAGGCGTTCGACTTGATCACGCTGCTCAAAGGTCTGGATATTGAGGAGCTGACCGCGCCAGAGCTGACCGGCGAGTGGGAGCACAAGCTGTCGCTGATGGAGCGCGGGCAGCTCAAGCGCGATCTCTTCATGAAGGAGATCGCGGGCATGACGAAAAAAGTCGTCGACCGCGCCAAGAGTTATCAATCGAACACGGTGCCGATCGACGATCCGGCCACCCTGGTAGCGCCGTGTCCGACTCCCAGCTGCAAAGGCCAAATCGTCGAGAACTACCGCCGCTACGCGTGCACAAAATGCGAGTTCTCGCTACCGAAGCACCCGGGCAGCCGCACGTTCGAAGTTGAAGAAGTCGAGCAGCTGCTGCGCGATCGAACGATCGGTCCCCTGAACGGCTTCATCAGCAAAATGGGGCGGCCGTTTTCGGCCGTACTAAAGATCACGCCCGAGTTGAAGATCGAATTCGATTTTGGGCAGAGCAACGACGACGGCACTTCAGACCCAATCGATTTTTCGAAGTCGACGATGATCGGCCCGTGCCCGAAGTGCAGCGGCCGTGTGTTCGAGCAGCCGATGTCGTACCTGTGCGAGAACAGTGTCGGGGCCAAGCTCGAACGGCGCTGTGATTTCCGCTCTGGCAAAGTCATCCTGCAGCAGTCGATCGATTCGATCCAAATGGCCAAGCTGCTGAACGAAGGGCGAACCGATCTCATGCGCGGATTCGTTTCGAATCGCACGCGGCGCAAATTCTCGGCATTTCTGGTACGCAAACCCGACGGCACCACGGGCTTCGAATTCGAGCCGCGCCCGGTGAAAGCCGGGGCGCCCGCCAAACGCGCCGCCAAGACCGCCAACGGCGTTGCGGTCGAAACTGCGCCTGCCGCCACGGTGGCGAAAACGCGGGCTCGGCCCGCAGTAGTTGCCGGCGCAACTGTTGCCTCACCGCCGAAGGCACGCAAACAGGCGCGAAAACCGAGCGGGACAGTGGCTCGCAAATCCGCCGCCAAAGCCGCGCGCAACGTCGGTAGCAGAAAGCCCGCGGCACGCGGCTAGTGCGAAGCGGGGCTTTCGTCCGTTACCCGCTTGGCAATTGACAGGAAGCGCTGCGTGAACTCAATTGACGCCGGCCGTCGTCGGTTTGTCGGCGCCTCGTCAGCCGCTGTACTAAGCGCCGCGTCGGGCGCGGCTTTCGCGCAGCTTTCCTCCAGCAGAACGTTGCGCATTATTCTGACCGCGCCGCCTGGCTCGTCGATCGATGTGCTCGGCCGCGTGGTCGCCGAAAAACTGCGCGAGCGTCTCGGCGTTGCGGTGCTGGTCGAAAATAAACCCGCCGCCGGTGGCACCATCGGCACGCACGAGATCGCCAGGGCCGCGCCCGACGGCGCAACGATCGGCCTGTCGTTCACCGGCCCGTTGGCGACCGCGCCGTTTCTGTACTCGAAACTGCCGTACGACCCGCTGAAAGACCTGGCGCCGATCGTGCTCGTCGGCACCGGGCCGAACGTGCTGGCCGTCACCAGCGCATTGCCGGTCAATTCGTTCAAGGAGTTTCTTGCCTACACGCGGCAGCGTCCGGGGCAGCTGAACTACGCCTCGGTCGGCAACGGCAGTGCGTCGCACCTGTCGATGGAGTTGCTGAAGACGGAAGCAGGTTTGTTTCTGGTTCACATTCCGTTCAACGGCGCGCCGCCCGCCGTGCAGGCGACCGCCGCCGGCGACGTGCACGCGGTGATGTCGAACCCGACGACGCTATTGCCGGTGGTGCAAGCGGGCCGCATCAAGCTGCTTGCAGTCACCAGTCGCGAGCGCTGGCCCGCACTGCGCGATCTGCCCACCATTCACGAAAGCGGTTTCCCGGGCTTTGAAGCGATCGCATGGAACGGATTCGTTGCGCCGGCGGCGACTCCGCGGGCGCGGGTCGACGAGCTCAGTCGGGAGATCAACACGATTCTTGCGCTGCCTGACGTGAGGTCGCGCATAGAAGCCGCGGGATGGCAGATCGCCGGCGGGTCGCCCGAATCGTTCGCCGCTTTCATACGGGCCGAACGCGCTCGCTGGCAACCGGTGATCAAGCGCAGCGGCGCGCGCCTGGATTAGTCCCTAATTCATCGTGATCGCGTCGGCCGCGGCGAGCGAAGACAACAATGCCGCGTTGATCTGGCCCATCGATACGCCGACCAACTGCCCCGCCCGCTCCGAGCCGATCGCGTCCCCGCGCTCGATCACTTCGGCCAGCGCGAGATACACACCGTAGACGCCTTGATGCGCGCGCACTGCATCGAGCACAGGCCGCGGCAGCGCAGCCGATGCAAACAGCCGTTCATGCGAGTGCCCGGTGATCTGCTGCAGTAACGAAAATGCACCGACTGCGAAGAGGTCATCGCGCACTCCGCCCACTTGCGAGGCGAGCGCCTCTAGAAAGAAGCCGCGCTGAACCGCCATGTAGACGAGCGGCATCGAGCGCGTACTCGCCGAAGACACGCCGAGCAGCAATACCAGCCACCGCACCAGCCGCTTGTAGCCGAGCACCAGAATCGCGTGCCGCAGCGACGTGATCGGTGCGTTCTGCGCGGAGGTCGGCGCGAACGCCGGGCTGTTGATCACCGACAGCAGCATCAGTGCAAGGCTCGGTTCACTCTTGAACGCGCGCTCGAGCGCGATCACGTCGGCGTCGCCCTGAATCAGGCGCACGATATCGAGCACCGCGCGGCGCGTCGGCTCGAGGCCCGCGGACGGTTCAACCATCGGTTCATCGAGCGGCCAACCGATCGTGGCCTGCGCGCCGTACGTCATTGCCGCTTCGACATCGGAGCGCGTATGCACGTCCCGCACCCATAGCGGGAGCACACCATCATGCTTGCCTTGCGCGGGCGCATCGATGACCGCCGCGAACAGACGGTGCGCTTCGCGCGGCAGCGGCTGCGACGAGCTGCGCAGCACGAATCTTTGTCCGTCTTGCTGGGAGGCTTCGATCAGCGAGAGTTGTCGGGCCGTCAGCGCATCAGCGTCGACTTCCAGCATCACATTGGCCTTGCTCTTCCACTGCCCGATCGTCTGCAGATCCGCAATCAGCGACAGCGGCGTCGGTGCGAGAACGACGATGCCACGCGAAGGCGACGTGGTCTGGTCGGCCAGCGCCGCGATGACGGCTCCGAGAGTTGCCGCAGAAGAAGTCTCCGCAGTGCCCGGCGCGACGCTGATCTCGATCCGCACACCGAGAACACGGCGGTCGCGACCCACGATCGGCCGCCAACCAAGCCGCAGGTGATCCAGTGCGACCCCTTGATCGGTGGCGTGCTGAGTCTCGTCGAGTCGGTGCAGGGAGCCGTCCATACCTGATCTTCGGCGCCACATGACCGTCACTTGAACCCGCCAGAAGCCCGAAAAGCCTGACTTCAAGGCGACTTGGAACCTTCAGCGAACGCGCCCGCGCTTCACTCGGGCACCGATGTGCACGCGTGCGACAATCGCGCGCCTTTCGCGCCGCCAAGCGGCGTTTTCGGCCCCATTCCCCGCCTTCCACCACGATCGATGCCGCTTTTCGCTTCCACCATCCTGCTGTCGGCATTTCTGCTGTTTCTGGTGCAACCGATCATTGCCAAACAGATCCTGCCCTGGTTCGGCGGCACATCGGCCGTGTGGACCACGTGTCTAGTGTTCTTTCAAGTGGTTCTGCTCGCGGGGTATACGTATTCGCATCTGACCACGCGCTACTTGTCGCCTAAAAAGCAGGCGCGATTGCACATCGCATTGCTCGCGGTGAGCTTGCTGTTTCTGCCGA
>JACCSD010000063.1 GCA_013813185.1 Burkholderiaceae bacterium | reverse complement strand
TCAGTGCGTGGGCGACATTGTTGATGTCTTCCGAGGTGCACGCGAAGTGAATGAATTCGGCGGCACCGCCCAGCGCGGCGCCCGCGCGCCGCCTGATGAAATACTCGACCGCCTTGACGTCGTGGTTGGTCTCGGCTTCGATCGCCTTGATTTCGGTGCAATCTTCGATGCTGAAGTCCGCGGCGAGCTGGTGCAGTGCGCGCGTGGCGCCGTCCGGCAACGGGGGCAGTTCGGGCAGACCGAGGGCCGCGAGCCCCGTCAGCCACGCCACTTCGACGCGCAGCCGCTCGCGCATGAAGGCTAATTCAGAAAAAATGTCGCGCAGCTCAGCCGTCTGACTGCCGTAGCGGCCGTCCAATGGCGAAATGGCGGTCAGCGGAACGAGATGAGAAACGAGTTCAGCGGGCACGTTACGTGCGGAATCGTTTGCGGAGTTGATTCGCGAGGCGGCGCCGGTTCTATATACGTCAGCTGACGTGTAGACTTTCAGAGGCCGCGCAGTGTAGCAAAGGCGCATCGTTGTTCCGCTTAATCGGCGTCGGCCATTGCGTCGCTATTGCCGGTTGGCGCGCCCTCGATATACTGATTTCCCGTCGTTTTGTGCGTGCAACGTGTCCAAGACCATCCGCTTGATCGGTTCGCTTGCCAGTCCCTACGTACGCAAGGTACGCATCGTGATGGCGGAAAAACGCCTGGAGTACCAGCTTGAGTTGGAAGACGTGTGGTCACCCGACACGTCGATCCACGACGCCAACCCGCTTGGAAAAGTGCCGTGCCTGATCATGGAGGACGGCGGCGCCCTGTTCGACTCACGCGTGATCGTCGAGTATCTGGATACGCTGACACCCGTGGCGAAGCTGATCCCGCCCAACGGCCGCGAGCGCGCCGAAGTGCGGACGTGGGAAGCGCTGGCCGACGGTGTGATGGATGCCGCGATTCTGGTTCGGCTTGAGCAAACGCAGCGCCCTGCCGAACAGCAAAGCCAGAAGTGGATCGACCGGCAGATGGACAAGGTGCATGCCGGCGTGGCATCGATGGACCACGGCCTGGCGGAAAAGCCGTGGTGCAACGGCCACTCGTACTCGCTCGCCGATATCGCAGCGGGATGCGCCTTGGGGTATCTGGACTTTCGCTTCAAGCACATCGATTGGCGCGGCGCGCACTCGAATCTGGCGCGGCATTACGAAAAACTCGCGGCGCGACCCTCCTTCGTCGATACGCAGCCGCCCGGCTAGCGGGCGCTAGACGGCGAAATCAGGGTGGATGCGATCGATCGCATCGGTGCAGAACGCGTCGACGCCCCAGCTGAAAAGCGTGCGTGCACGCTGCGGCGAATTCACCGTGTAACAGAAGAGCCAGGTGCCGGCGCGCTTTATCTCGTGCGCCTGGTTGTCTGTCAGGTGGCGATGATTGGTGTGGAGCGAGACGCAATTCAGCCGCGCCGTTTCCTCGCGCCATCGCGGCGGGACACGGTCCACCAGCCAACCTCGCGGCAGGCCCGGCACTTCCTCGCGCGCTGCGATCAACGCGGCCGGCGCAAACGAAGAAAGCAACGGCACGCGCGGGGCGACGTGATCCGCTCGATCGCCGTCGGGAAAGATCATTTCCGCATAGACCTCTGCCGTCACACGCGCGACCGCTGCGCCGGTAGCCGCTTCGAAGCCGGGCGCCGGTTTGATCTCGATGTTCGGCCAGATGTCATGGTCGCGGCAGAAGCGCAGCGTTCGCTGCAGCGTCGGCACCCTCTCGCCGACGAAGCGCTCCGAATGCCAGCCTCCGACGTCGATCCGCTCGAGCTCCGCAGCACTCCGCTCGCTGACCGCGCCAACGATCAGCGCGGTGCGCTCGAGCGTCGGGTCGTGCATCAGCACCGGCACGTCATCGCCTGCCAGCATCGCATCGAACTCGACGGCGCGATACCCGCGCTCGAGTCCTACTCTTATCGCCGCAATCGTGTTCTCTGGCGCCAGCGCACCGCCGCCGCGGTGCGCGAGGACGCGCGGGTACGGCCACGCTGGCGCACGACTCATGCGGCGTCTCCGTTCGTGGAGACATTCCGCTTGCGCCGGATGTACATGACTTTCTCGACGCGCGCTACCACCATGCCCTCGTCATCCTTGATGTCGATGTTGAACAGGTGCAGATGCTTGTCGCCTGCCTCGGTCATGCGCCGAATCTGCTCCAGATCGATCTCGTTCAGATCGAAGCGTGCCCACACGCGGCCGCGCCCGGGCGCGAGGTAGTCAATCGATCCTGACTTGTCCCACACGCGATACTGCGCACCCAGAATATGCGACAGCATCACCATCAGAAACGGATCGGTCATCGCGTACAGCGAGCCGCCGAAATGGGTGCCGACGTAGTTGCGATTGGACCAGCGCAGCCGCATGTCGACGGTGATGCTGCGAAAATCGGACGCAATGTGGCGCACACGAATGCCCGCACCCACGAACGGCGGCCATACGTTCATCAACGCGCGCAGCATTGCCGGCGAAAGTTTGCGTAGCATCGCGCAAAGTGTAGGCAATTGCCGCCCATCTACCGCGTTCAATGAAATCCCTCGGCCATCTGCGTGTGCTCGACTTGACGCGCGTGCTCGCGGGTCCGTGGTGCACGCAACTGCTGGCTGACCTCGGCGCCGATGTGATCAAGATCGAGCGGCCGGGCAGCGGCGACGACACGCGCGCGTGGGGCCCGCCGTATCTGAAGGACGCCGCCGGCGCGGACACGTCGGAAGCTGCCTACTATCTGTCCGCCAATCGCGGCAAGCGCTCGGTCACGATCGACATATCGACCGTGGACGGCCAGTCGTTGTTGCACAAGCTGGCCGAACAATGCGACATCGTCGTTGAGAACTTCATGGTCGGGCAACTCGCGAAGTACAAGCTCGACTACGCGTCGCTGAAAGCCATCAGTCCGGGGTTGATCTACTGCTCGATCACCGGCTTCGGGCAATCCGGGCCGCACCGAATGCGCGCCGGTTACGACTTCATCATGCAAGGCATCGGCGGCTTCATGTCGATTACCGGCGAGCGCGACGACCGCCCCGGCGGCGGGCCGCAAAAGGCCGGCGTCGCGGTGTCCGATCTGATGACGGGAATGTATTCGGCGGTAGCCATCCTCGCCGCGGTGACTCATCGCGAGCGCACCGGCGAAGGTCAGTACATCGACATGGCGCTGTACGACGTGATGCTCGCGATGCTCGCGAACATGAACATGAACTACCTGACCTCCGGCCGGGCGCCGGGCCGCGCCGGTAACGCACATCCCAACATCGTGCCCTACCAGGTGTTTGCAGCCGCCGACGGCCACGTCGTCGTGGCCGTGGGAAACGATTCGCAGTTCGTCAAATTCTGCGAAGTTGCCGGCACGCCGGATCTGGCTGCCGACGCGCGCTACCGGCGCAACGCCGATCGCGTTCGCAATCGCGAGATTCTGATCGGCGAACTCGAAACGATCCTGCGCGCTAAGCCGGTGGCTTTCTGGACTGAGCATCTGGACGCGGCCGGCGTTCCGTGTGGGGCGATCAACGACATCGCGCACGCACTAGCAGATCCGCAGGTCACCGCACGCGGATTGCGCATCGATCTCGCACATGCGCTAGCTGGCCACGTACCGATGGTCGCCAACCCGATCAAGCTTTCAGCCACGCCACCGAGCTACGAGCTGCCGCCGCCTTTGCTCGGCGAGCACACGGCGAGCGTGCTGCGGGAATACGCAGGCGTCGACACTGATCAACTGCAGTCGTTGAAGTCGCGCGGGATCGTCTAATTGCCTGCGCTGCATTTCAAGATTACAGGCCAGGTGCAAGGCGTTGGGTTTCGCTACTCAATGTGCAAAGAGGCGCGTCGACTGCGGGTAGTGGGGTGGGTGCGAAATTGCGCCGACGGCAGCGTCGAGGCGGTAGCCGTCGGCGATGAGCTCGCGCTCCAGCGTCTAGCCCAGTGGGCCCGGGGTGGGCCCACCGGGGCAAGGGTGGACAGCGTTCAAATCAGTACGGCCACCGACGCCCAGGCCGCCGATGTCGACGGCCGATTCAGTCAGCGTTCGAGCGCATGAAAATACTGTCGTCGAAATGCGGATTGAGCAGCGCGGTGATGACGTGGTCGCGCCAGGCACCATCAATAAACAGATAGTTGGGTGCCACTCCTTCGCGCCTGAAACCGAGCCTTTGCAGCAAACGGCCGCTGCGGACGTTAAGCGGGATATAGCCCGCTTGAATGCGATGGAGCCGAATAACGTCGAACATGTGGGAGATTGTCGCGCCCAGCGCTTCTTGCATCAAACCACGGCGCTCGAACGCAGCGTCGATGGCATAGCCGAGAATGCACGACTGAAACGGGCCGCGCGTGATCTGCGTGTAGTTGATTCGGCCGATGACTTGCGCGGTGTCGCCGAGCGGGAGCAAAGCCCAACGCGCGACCACGCCTTCGCTAATTTCGTCTACGGCGCGTTCACATTCGGCTTCCCAAAAGCTTAACGAGCAAACGCCCGCCGGGCGCGGCGGGTCCCACGGCGCGAGATGCGCATCGTTACGCCGGAAAAATTCGGCCAGCAGCGGCGCATGGGCGACACCGATGGGCTCGATCTTCAGGCGGGCAGTTTCAAGCGTCGGCAGCATGGCGATGAGCGATACTAGCGACACTCCATTCGAGCGGCGAGGCAACGTGAATAGACGTTATGCAATAGGTGCACTCGCGGCAGCCGGATTCGCGGCCAGCAGAATGCCGCTGGCTTCAGCGCAATCGGCATCTGCGCAATCCGCGTATCCGAACAAGCCGATTCGCCTGATCGTGCCCTACCCGCCGGGAGGTCCGCTCGATACGGCAGCGCGTGCATTGGCGGAGCGGGTCAAGGAGCCGCTCGGCGTCATGGTCGTCGAGAACCGTCCTGGCGCGGGCGGCAATCTCGGTGTCGATCACGTCGCCAAGTCGCCACCCGATGGCTATTCGCTGGTCATCGGCGCGGTCGCAACGCACGCGGTCAATCCGTGGCTGTTCTCGAAGTTGCCGTATGACCCGGTCAAGGACTTTGCTCCGATCACTCTGATCGCGCACGTGCCGAACGTGCTGGTGATGACGCCCGAGCGCGCCGATCAGCTCGGCGTTCGATCGGCGCGCGAGCTGATCAACTACGCGCGCAAGAATCCGGCGCGTCTCAACTACGCGTCGGGCGGCAACGGCAGCGCGGGGCACATGGCCGGCGAACTGATGAAGTCGCAGGCGAAAATTTCGGCGGTCCACATTCCTTACGCCGGCGCGGCGCCGGCGCAGCTCGGACTGCTGGCGGGCCAGACCGATTTCATGTTCGACAACCTGGCGTCTGCAACGGCGCAGATCAAGGCCGGCAAGCTGCGCGCGCTGGCAGCCACCACCGCTCAGCGCGCCAACGCCTTGCCGGACGTGCCGACAATGGCAGAAGCGGGCCTGCCCGGCTTCGATGTATCGACCTGGTTCGGCGTATTCGCGCCGGCCGGTACTCCGAGAGAAATCGTGGCGCGCCTGAATGCAGCGTTGACGACGGCGCTGCGTTCACCCGAGATACGCGAGCGTCTGGCGCGCATGGGCGCTGAAC
>JACCSD010000326.1 GCA_013813185.1 Burkholderiaceae bacterium | reverse complement strand
GTGCGCGCGGCGATAGCCGCGTCGAAACGAAGTCGATCCGCACATGCGCATTGCGCAGGAAGGTGTAGCCGGCGCCCAGAAGGAACACCGCGGCGAACAGGTACCACTGCAGCTCCAGATACGCGTTGGAGCCGACGTTGAACGCCTTGCGCAGCACCGCGTTGCCGGCGCTGATCAGCACGGCAGCAAGCACGAACCAGATGATGATCGCGCCGACCCACCGATTGACCGTGTCGATCAATCGCGCAAGCGCCAGCAATGGTTTCATCGACGATGTCGTGATTGTTAGAGCGTTTTTGTACGCACCGAGGCTTGGTCTCCCGCCGCAACCGGGCGAAGTCTATCCGCAAGACGCTGCCGCCAGACAGCAACTTGCGCATGAACGCGCTGGGGTGCAGTACCGCCAGGATGGTTGCGAGCCGCCACCGATTGGTCGATCGAAAGCGAATCGAACACATCCTCTCCAATGACAGGCGAATAAGTCTGCAGTTGAGCGAGAGACAATTTTGAAAGCGAGACGCCGGCGTTGGCGGCGAACTTGACCGCGTGCGCCACCGCTTCATGCGCGTCGCGAAACGCAACGCCCTTTCGCACCAGGTAGTCAGCCAGATCGGTAGCGGTCGAATAACCTTCCTCCGCCGCGCGCCGCATCGCCTCGGCATCGACCTCGATGCCGGGCAGCATCTCCGAAAACGCGCGCAGCGTATCGGCCACGGTATCGACTGTGTCGAACAGCGCCTCTTTGTCCTCCTGATTGTCTTTGTTGTACGCAAGCGGCTGGCCTTTCATCACCGTCAACAGCGCGACCAGATGACCGGTGACGCGGCCGGACTTGCCGCGCGCGAGCTCGGGCACGTCGGGGTTCCGCTTCTGCGGCATGATCGAAGAGCCGGTGGTGTAGCGATCGGGCAGCCGGACAAATGCATAGCGTGGGCTCATCCAGATCACCAGCTCTTCGGCGAGCCTCGATAGGTGCGTCATCACCAGTGCAGCGGCGGCGCAGAACTCGATCGCGAAGTCACGGTCGCTTACCGCGTCGAGCGAATTTTCCGCGATCGATTCGAATCCCAGTGTCTGCGCGACCAGCGCGCGATTGATCGGGTAGGTCGTGCCTGCGAGCGCCGCAGCGCCGAGTGGAAGGGAGTTGACACGCTTGCGGGTATCAAGCAAACGCTGACGGTCGCGCTCAAACATCTCGGCATACGCAAGTAGATGATGTCCGAAGGTCACGGGCTGGGCGACCTGCATATGGGTGAAACCAGGCATGACCGTGGCGGCATGACGCTCGGCCAACTCGACCAACGCGTGCTGCAGCCCGTCGATGAAGCACACGATCCGGTCGATTTCGCCGCGCAGCCATAGCCGCGTCGCGGTCGCGACCTGATCGTTGCGCGAGCGTCCCGTATGCAGGCGCTTGCCGGCATCACCGACCAGATCCGTGAGCCGCTTCTCGATATTCAGGTGAACGTCTTCGAGCTCGATGCGCCACTCGAACTGGTTGCGTTCGATCTCGTCGCGAATCTGCCGCAGCCCGCGCTCGATATCCGCCAAGTCGGCCGCGCCGATGATGCCGCACTCGCGCAGCATCTGTGCGTGAGCGAGCGAGCCGTCGATGTCCGCAAATGCCAATCTGCGGTCGAAACCGACTGACGCGGTGTAGCGCAGTACGAAATCCGCTACCGGTTCGTCGAATCGACCGGACCATGCGGTGCTTTTCGACGCTAACGGACCGACGGGTTTCGGTGGATGCTCTGACATAATCGATCGAGGCATAAACGGGTGAGTGGGAGCGAGTATAAGTTCGTGAAGCCGTCACCTCCCTCACTCAAAGGGCCACTGGCCCGCGACGAAACCGCGGTGCCGACGCCGCGCCGCGTCATTCCCGACGGCTGCAACATGGGCGTCCTGCTCAGGGTTATCGGCACCGTCGTCGCTCTGGCACTGATGGCAGCCGTCGGCGAATCGACGTCGCTGGCCGATGCACTGACAACACTGCTGCGCCTGATGTCGTTCATTGCGCCAACCACGCTGCTGACATTGATGCTGTGGTGCGCGGCGCGGCGCACGCTTTCGGCGCTCGACGTTTCGGTTCAGCGCGGTATTTCGTGCCTAATTCCGGCGATCGTCGCGGTGGCAGTCGCTTTGTTGTTCCAGATGCCCGGCGGCGAGTGGGCTGCACTCGCTCATGGCGCAGTCGGCTTCGCGCTCGGCGCCGGGTTTCAACACTATTCGGAACTGCGCGAGCGCGCATTCTCGCCGGCGTGGATCGAGGCGAAGTACCAGGCGCTGCAATCCCGCATCCGGCCGCATTTCCTGTTCAACAGCCTCAATGCGGTGCTGTCGGTCGTCCGGACCGAGCCTCTGAAGGCCGAACGGATGCTCGAATCGATCGCCGAGCTGTTCCGCGCCGTGATGGCCGACACGCGCAAGCTGGTGCCGCTGGCCGACGAGCTCGAGCTTTGCCGCAACTACGTGGAAATTGAGCAGACCCGGCTCGGGAATAGGTTGGCAGTTGACTGGCAAATCGGGGCATACCACCCCCGGGCAAAAATGCCACAGTTACTACTGCAGCCGGTGATTGAAAACGCAATTCGCTACGGCGCCGAAAAAACGGCGGGCCGCGCCGATATCGTGGTGAGAGTTCGGCAGAACGGTTTCGTACTGGAAATTTTTGTCAGCAATCCGATCGCACCGGAGCGGCCGGAGCGCGAGGGCAACCAGATCGGTCTGGCGAACATACGAGGCCGATTGGCGCTGATTTACGACCTGGAAGCGAAGATAGAAACGCAGACTCGGCGCGATCGATTCGAATTGACGATGACAATTCCGGTGGAACGGCGGGCCTGAGCGGCAAGGGCGGGGAAGCGATGGGGCAAGCGAATGGACAAGGTAAGGCGATGTTGAACGTGATGATCGTCGACGACGAACCACCGGCGCGTGCGCGTCTTGGCCAGGTGTTGCGCGATTGTTCCGAGCAGGTGTCGCTGCAACTGGTCGGCGAAGCCGAAGGCGGCATCAGCGGGCTCGAGGAAGCCGACCGCCTGCAACCCGACGTCATTCTGCTCGACGTGCACATGCCGGACATGAACGGCATCGAGGTCGCGCGCCATCTGGCGCAACGCGATAACCCGCCCGCGGTGATTTTCGTCACCGCCTACGACGAACACGCGCTGGATGCATTCGAAGTACAGGCGCTCGATTACCTGATGAAGCCGGTGCGTGCCGAGCGCCTGGTGGCCGCACTCGCGCGCGCCGAGCGCTTTCGCACGAACGAGCCGCGCATCGAAGAACTGGCCAAAACGATCGGCTCGGTGCGCTCGCACCTGACGGTGTCGGAGCGCGGTCGCATGATGCTGGTGCCGATCGACGATGTCGTCTACTTACGCGCCGAGCTGAAGTACGTGACGATCAAGACTCGCGCGCGCGAATATCTGACCGAAGAATCACTCACTGCCCTCGAAGCAGAATTCGGCGAGCGCTTCGTCCGGATCCATCGCAACGCACTCGTCGCACGCAGCGGCATCCTCGGTTTTCAAAGGGTGCGTGGCGCGGTCGATGACGAGGGCGAGTCTTCCGAAGGGCACTGGGAAGTGCTTCTGAAGGAAGCACCCGACCGGTTGCCGATCAGCCGCAGACAGTGGCCGACAGTGAAGGCGGCAGCGAAGAGTTAACGTCTCTGCGCTGTTAGACTGGCCGTACCCGTTTCACCCATCCCCACGGAATCTGATTCGATGACTGCGCCGGCGCGCGTCGTGATTGCGACGCGAAAAAGCCCGCTGGCGTTGTGGCAAGCCGAGCACGTGCGTGCCCTGCTGCAGGATCGGCATGCGGGATTGCAGGTCGACTTGCTTGGTATGACCACGCTGGGTGACCGCATCCTTGATCGGCCGCTGTCGCAGGAGGGCGGCAAAGGCCTGTTCGTCAAGGAACTCGAGCTGGCGTTGCTTGATGGCCGCGCGCAGCTTGCGGTGCATTCGCTGAAGGATGTGCCGATGCACCTGGAGAGTGAGTTCGCACTGGCCGCGATCCTCGCGCGCGAGGATCCGCGCGACTGCATGGTGTCGAATCACTATCGGACGCTCGAAGACATGCCGGAAGGCGCGCGCATCGGTACCTCGAGCTTGCGGCGCGAATTGATGCTGCGGTCGCGCTTTCCCCGACTCAGCATCGGCTCGATCCGCGGCAACGTCGGCACCCGGCTCGCCAAGCTGGACAAGGGTGAGTTCGATGCGTTGGTGCTGGCTGCCGCCGGACTCAAACGTCTGGGTTTTGCCGAACGCATTGGGCAGATCATTCCGACCGAGGTGTCGTTGCCCGCGCCGGGACAGGGTGCGCTCGGAATCGAGATCAAAAGCGCGGACGCCGAAACGGCCCTGCTGCTGGCTCCCTTTGACGACGCCGACACGCGCGCTGCGACCGCGGCCGAGCGCGGTGTGTCGCGCGGCCTGGGCGGCAGCTGCCAGATGCCTTTAGCCGCTTATGCCGAAGCCGAAGGCGGCGGCCTGCGCTTGCGCGCCCTGGTAGGTAACGCCAAGACCGGTGCGTATGTCCAGACTGAGGTGCACGGAGCGCTTGCGGAACCGGAGGCGGTGGCTGCGCGCGCAGTCGAGCAATTGACGGCACTCGGCGCGCTCCAACTACTGGGCGCCGCTTAGACACGCTGTGCCGATGGTTGTCATCGTCACGCGCCCGGCGAGCAACGGTCAACGTTTGTTCGAGCGGATCGTCGAGCACGGGTATCACGCGCTGTGGTGGCCGGCGTTCGATATCGGCGCGGCGCCGGATACCGGCCGCGCACGCCAGATGCTGGCGCGGCTCGCCGACTATCAGCTGGCGATCTTTGTCAGTGCGCACGCCGTTCGTGGCGCGCGGGCGTTGCTGGAGGGCGCATGGCCCGCCGGGACGCTGATCGGTGCAGTCGGTGCGTCAACGCGTGCTGCGATCGAAGCGGAATTGCAGCCGGATCCGAGCTTGATCGTGACGACGCCGGAGGACGATCAGCCATCGGGATCAGAAGCCTTTTGGCGCGCCTGGCAGGCAACTGGACACCGCGCGCGACGAGTGCTGATTTTGCGTGCCGAAGACGGCCGCAGTTGGCTCAGCGACCGTTTCAGCGAGCATGGCGCGGAAGTAGAGCCTATTGCGGTCTACACCCGTCATTCGCACGTCCTTACCCCTGGCGAAGTGGAACAGTTGTCGCAATTGATCGCGGACGACAAGCGGGCGGCGATCATTTTCAGCAGCACCGAGGCGGTCGCGGCGCTTGATCAACAAGTCGATTCGAGAGCGCGAGCCTGGCTGCGTAAGGGAACTGCGGTGGCGTGCCACCCGCGCATAGCCGATCAACTGTTGACCAATGGCTATAAGCGTGTGGTGGGCGCTACATTCGACGACGATTCGATCATCGCCAAGCTAGAATCGATTGAGTCCCAGGCGTAGGCGAGTTGGCCTGCTCACCTTGGACCGCGCTCGCGACTCGCGAGTGCTCAGTTGGCAAACGACCGAACGATTAACGCCGTGGCAGAAGAACCGCTGCAACCCTTGCCCGCGCCGGCGGAAAATCCTGTTGCTCCGGCGCCGCCCTTCGAGGTTAACCGGCAAGCCTTACTGTGGGTCGCAGTGATCGCGTTGGGCGTCGCCGTGTTCGCGGCAGGGTATTCGTATCGCCAGCTGGGCAACGTCAAGCGCGAATCGGCGCGCCGGCTGGCTGAGCTACAGCAGGCCGTAATGGCCGCCACCGACACCGCCAACCGCGCGGACGCCGAGGCGCGCGCAGCGCGTCAGCAGGCAGCAGTCGTCGAAGCGCGTCTGGCGGAAGAGCAAGGGCAGCGCGAAGCGCTCGAACAGTTGTATTCGGACTTATCGCGCGGGCGCGACGATGCGGTCTTGGTGGAAGTCGAGCGCCTGATCACGGTGGCTGCGCAGGAATTACAGCTCAGCGGCAACGTCGCCACTGCGTTGGCCGCGTTGCAAACGGCCGATGCGCGGCTCTCACGCTCGGACAATGCTCGCTTCGTGCCGCTGCGGCGCGTGCTGGCGCGCGACATCGAGCGGCTGAGGGCGGCACCGGCGGTCGACTTCACAGGCATTGCACTGAAGCTGGATCAGTTGGCGTCGTCGGTTGACGGCTGGCCGCTGCTGGCCGCAGTGACGACAGCGCCGACATCGTCAGTGGCAGGCGCGGCGGAGCCAGCCACAGTTCCGGCTGCGTCCGGGTGGTGGCAGCGCCAGTTGCGTGCGTTGCAAGGCGAGCTTGGCGAGTACCGCGATCTGATTCGGATTCGCCAGGTCGACTCACCCGAGTCAGTGTTGCTCGACACCCAGCAGCAGACACTGGTGCGGCAGCAACTGCGTCTGCGACTGCTGAACGCGCGGCAGGCGCTGCTCGCTCGCAACGATCGCCTGTTCCGCGCCGATCTTGCCGAGGCGCAGGCGCTGATGGCACGCTATGTCGACACGCGATCCGCAGCGGCAGCCGGCGCTCTCGGGCTGATCAGGCAACTCGCGTCGACTGCGCTGTCGGTCGAGCTGCCGACCATCGGCGACAGCATGGCCGCGATTCGCGCAGTGCGAACCACGCCTGTCTCGTCAGGCCGTTAGCGTCGGGAGCCATCGTGCGTTGGCTGAGTTCGGCGTTACTGCTCGCGCTGCTTGCGGCAATCACTGCGCTGTTCCTGAAAACCAATCTCGGCAACGTCGCCTTGTTCGTGCCGCCGTACCGCATCGACGTATCGATCAACCTCGCACTGCTCGTGCTGGTGCTGCTGCTGAGCGCTGTCTACTGGGCCGCGCGCGTCGTGCAAAAGATGGCGGATTTTCCGGAACAGGTGCGGCTGTATCGTGCGCGACGCGAAGAGATCGGTGGTAACCGCGCGCTGATCGAATCGATGAAGAATTTTCTTGAAGGACGATTTGCGCGCGCCGAAAAATCCGCGCGTGCTGCGCAGTCCTCGAGCGCGACGGCAGGCATTGCGGCATTGATCGGAGCACGAGCGGCGCACCGGATGCAGGAGTACTCGCGCCGCGACGAATGGCTTGACCGCGCCGGCCTCGATACCGGCATCGAAACGGCGCGGCTCGTCGCGAGCGCCGAAATGTTGACCGAGCAGCGCGA
>JACCSD010000061.1 GCA_013813185.1 Burkholderiaceae bacterium | reverse complement strand
GGCGCTTTGTGCAGATCGTAGAGAACGAGCCGAGCATGAAGCTCGTCGGCGCAGCGTCGAACAAACGCGAAGCGCAAGCGATCATCGACCGCGAATCTTTTGAAGTGATGCTGATCGATCTCGGCCTGCCCGACGGCAGCGGCATCGATTTGATCCGCCAGGTGAGCCAGAAAAAGCCCGATGTCGACATCATGGTCGTTACCGTTTTCGGCGACGAGCAGCACGTGGTGTCGTCGATCGAAGCGGGTGCCACCGGCTACATTTTAAAAGACTCGGCGCCGGCCGACGTGATCTCCTGCATTCGCTTGTTACGCGCGGGCGGATCCCCCGTCAGTCCGGTCGTTGCGCGCAGCGTGTTGCGCGCGATTCGCAACCGGATGAGCACTACGGCGCCGGCGCGCCTGCCCGGCACCGAGCAGAATCCGCTGTCAGCGCGCGAGACTGAAATTTTGCAGCTGCTGGCGAAGGGCATGAGCTTCAATGAGATTGGCGACATTCTCGGCATATCGCCGCACACCGTGACCGCGCATATCAAGAAGATCTACCGCAAGCTTGCGGTTCACTCGCGCGGCGAGGCGGTGTACGAAGCAACGCAGATGGGGTTGCTCAAAAACTAGTGCCGGTGCGATCTCGCTCCGGCACGACGGTTCGCATCCTTCGTTTGTTCGGGCGGACAGCCGCGCTATTTCTGGCACTGTGTTTCGCCGCACCGCTCGCGGCCGCCGACGAAACGATCAAGATCGATCGCATCGAGTGGGTTTCCGGAACCCGCGCTGCGTTTCCCAGCCCTGATTCGCTGTGGCAATCGCACACCCTGCCGCTGCGCTGGTCGTCGGGCAGCGGTACCCGGCAAGGCGTCTGGATTCGCCTGAAGTTCAAGCTGCCGGACACACCGGCGGAAGGCTGGAGCATGCTGGTCAACCGCCTGCCCACCGGCGGCACGATGTACCTGAACGGAAAGATGGTCGCCGATCTGCCGCTCGATTCCGAACAACGTCACGTTCGCTGGCGCCGTCCGCATCTGGTCAATCTGCCGGTCGGTTTCCTACAGAACGACAACGACGTGCTGATCTACACCTCGTATGGAGTCGGCGTGCACGGAATCGGCCCGATCGATGTCGGGCCGACGGCAGACCTGCAGTCACGCTACGGCAGCGAGTTTTTCGTCAGCCATACGCTGCGTTGGCTCTCATTGCTGCTGACGGTCCTGCTGGCGATCGGCTTCGCCGCGTTATGGCTGCGGCGGCGTGCGGAGAATTTGTTCGGGTTGCTGGCCTTGATGTCGGCGTTCTGGGCGCTGCGCTCGATGGATCTCGTGTTCGAGTCAATGCCCGCCGACGCGCGCTTCTGGATACGCGGCGCGTTCTACCTGGGCACCGCTGTATTTACGGCCGTCGCCACTATCACTATGTGGCGGCAAGGCGGCCGCCACCGCACGCGGGCTGAACTCGGATTGATCGTGCTGGCCGCGATGGGGCCAGGGCTCTACCTGCTTTTCGGTGACATGTTCGACATCCAGGCCGGTGCGCTATGGCAGGCGGTGATGTTGACCGCACTGGGGAGCGGCGTACTGACGCTCGCCGGCCATGCGTTGTTCACGCCTTCGTTCATGCTGAAAGGAATCGTCGCCGCGCTCGTACTCACGCTCGGCGCTGCGATCCACGATTACCTTGTCTACATCGGCGTGCTGCCGTTTGCCAGCCCCGAATTACTGAACATCGCGACTCCGGTGCTGCTGATTACGCTTGGTGCGACGCTGATCGATCGCTTCGTGCGCTCGCTGGCCGACGTCGAAAAAACCAATACCGAGCTTGAAACGCGCATTCACGAGCGCGAGCAGCTGTTGAAGCGCAACTTCGACCGCCTGCGCGAGAGCGAGCGGCTCAAAGCGAGCGCGCAGGAGCGCCAGCGCATCATGCAGGACATGCACGACGGGCTCGGCTCGCAACTGCTGTCGTCGCTGATGCTGGTCGAGCGCGGCGCGATGTCGAACGAGCAGGTCGCGCAAATCCTGCGCGAATCGATCGACGACATGCGGCTTGCGATCGACGCGCTCGCCGCCGAAGAATCCGACCTGCTGGCCGCGCTGGGAAACATGCGCTTTCGCATGGAGCCGCGGCTGAAAGCGGTGAACATGGACCTGCAATGGGACGCGCGCAATCTGCCGGAGGATGTCGATCTCGATCCGAACGCGGTGTTGCCGGTGCTGCGCATCACGCAGGAGGCGCTGACCAACGCGATCAAGCACTCGCGCGCCCGCATGGTGCGCGTAATGCTCGCGATCGACCATGAAGGCGACTCGCAATGGCTGACGATCCGCGTGACCGACAACGGCCGCGGACTGGCGGCGGGCAACGGCACCGGACGCGGCATGCTGAACATGCGCAATCGCGCGCAGCGAATCGGCGCGTTCCTGAAGTTCGAGTCGGTGCCGGGCGCCGGCACGACCGTCATGGTGCGACTGCCGCTTGATACGACGCCGGGACCGACCACGCGTGCGATGCAACTGTCGCTCGACACCGAAGCCGTGATCGAGCAGGTCCGGCAGGCCGACATCGAAGTACGCGGGCACCAAGCCCCGAGCGCGCCTTAGCTTCCTCGCCCCTGGCTTTCTCGTCCTAAACTCGCGGCCATATGACGCCGCGTGCTGAATCCGATTCGCTATTCGACGATCTCGAAGACGATCTGCTCGGCGAACCAATTTCGCCCGCGCGCAGCGGCGCGTCGATCGAAGCTGCAGAACTTGATGAGTCGTTGACGCGACTCGGCCGGCTGCTGCCGCGCAGCGTCCATCTCGGCACATCGTCGTGGTTCTTCCCCGGGTGGCGCAATCTGGTCTGGCGTGGCGAATCCAACTACACCGAATCGCAACTGGCTCGGCACGGATTGAGCGCCTACGCGCGGCATCCTTTGCTTCGCTGTGTCGGCATCGATCGCACGTTTTATCAGCCGCTGATGGTGGCCGAATACGCGCGCTACGCCGAGCAGGTACCCGACGACTTCCGCTTCGCGGTGAAAGCGCCGGCGATGATTGCGGACGCAGCCATGCGCGGCAAGCGGGGGGACCCGATTGAGGCGAATCCGCTGTTTCTCAGTCCATCGGCGGCGATCGATCATTTCGTACAACCCGCGATCGAAGGTCTGCGCGACCGGGCCGGCCCTCTGATTTTCCAGCTCTCGCCACTGCCCGGCGATATGAAGAGTGCGGACGGCGGCGTCTCGACGATCGAACGCATCGGTGCGCTGCTGAATGCCTTGCCAACCCGCATCGGCGGCATCACCCCCCTCTACGCGGTGGAAGTGCGCGACGCCGAGTTATTGACGCCACGCCTGGTGCGGACGTTGCGCGAGTGCGGCGCGCGTTTGTGCATCGCGTTGCATCCGCGCATGCCGGTCGCCGCACGTCAGAGCGCGGCGCTGCGGACCATGGATGCACTTGAAGAAGAAGGTGATGATTGGCGGCTCAAGGGGCCGCTGGTCGTACGCTGGAATCTGGCAGCCGGCCTGCGCTACGAAGAAGCTCGCACGCGCTACGCGCCTTTCGATCGGCTGGTCGATCCCGACATCCCAACCCGCGGCACCCTGGCTCACCTGATTCACGTTGCGATCAAGAGCGATCAGCCAAGCTACATCGTTGCGAACAACAAGGCGGAAGGGAGCGCGCCTCTGACGCTGATCGAGTTGGCAAAGGCGGTGGTCCCAGCCCTACGCCAATAAGTTCAGTCGCGATAAGTGGCTCAGATCGTCGAGTAAAAGCGGGCCGACCGCTCGCCGAGCGATGTCTGCCCACTTCACTCTTGACGCGCTTAGCCAGCGGCATCACCGGACTGCGCTCGAAGCCTCCATGCTCGTGCGTCCTCCGAAATGCGGCCGACGTAGAGCCAACCCGCTTCACCGCCGACCTGCTTCCAGCCATTGGTGCTATCCGCATTGCGCTCGGTGCCACGTGCGAGCGCGATCTGCTCCGGCGTGTTGCGGCGTTGTGGCCCAACGTAGAGCCAGCCCGCTTCACCGCCGACCTGCTTCCAGCCATCAGCCGTCACCAGATTGCGTTCCAGGTCTTTGCGTTGAACCTGTTGCTGCACCGTGTTGCCACGCGTGGCGCCGACGTACGCCCAGCCCGCTTCACCGTCGACAAAGCGAAACCCGTCAGCCAACGCCGGTGACGCCAGCGCGCTCAGTACCACTGCGCAAAAAACTGTTCTCTTGTTCATATCGATCCTTTCGCAAGTTCCGGGAGACTCGCTCTCTCGGTTGGCTATGGCACGGCGACACTGGGAATCCCACACAACATGATCGATAGCGTCACCTCGTGCCCGTTGAGGAAATCGTTGCGTGTGCAGATAGTTCGATCGCGCAAGCGCTGCGGTTACACAGCTGCGACATCACAAAGGCGTGATGTCAGCCGTGTAAGAAAGCAAGCGCGCTATCGACTCAAAACGTTTGCGGTTCCGGCAGCGCGACAGTGACTGGCAACCGATCCTTGTAACCAAACGACTTCATGGAACGAACTGCATTGGAAGCAGCCGAGCGCGCCGAGAAGCGAATGCGCGATCTGATGGTTCGTGCGCTGAATGGCGACGCGGTTGCGTACGGCGATTTCCTGAGGGACTTGACCGCACACCTGCGCGCATTCCTCAGAAAGCGGCTGTATCAGCACCTGGATGACGTGGAGGACATTACGCAGGAAGTGCTGTTGGCGGTGCACAAGCAGCGCCATACCTACCGGCCGGGCGAGCCGCTGACGCCATGGGTGCACGCGATCGCGCGCTACAAAGTGGTGGATCTGCTGCGTTCGCGTTCGAGCCGTGAGGCATTGCATGACAGTATTGACGACGAGATGCAATTGTTTGCGCACTCAGATCAGGAGGCCGGCGAGGCCCGGCGAGACATCGCCAAGTTGATGAAACATTTACCCGACCGCCATCGACTACCGATTCAGCATGTAAAGCTGGATGGATTGTCTGTAGCCGAAGCCGCCCAGCTGACCGGCATGTCGGAATCAGCGGTCAAGGTTGGGATACATCGCGGTATGAAAACCATGGCGGCAAAGATCGAAGGATCGCAATGAAGACCGAAAGCATGATCGACGTTCTGATGGCCGAAGCCGGGCCGGTCCCACGCCATGTGACCGAGCGCCGCTTCGCGAGCGCCGGCGTGTTCGGCATCGCTCTCGCAACGGCGATGATGCTGGTGGCGTTCGGCCTGCGGCCCGACATCGAGTCGGCCGCGCTTCTGCCGATGTTCTGGTTCAAGCTGATGTTTCCGGCGGCGATTGCGGTTGCGGCGATGTGGATGGCCGCGCGCCTGTCGCGCCCGGGCGCGCGTATGGGCTTTGCCTCGATTGCAGTGGCAGCGCCTTTCGTGATCTTGTGGCTGATGGCGGCGGTGACGCTGCTGAATACCGAACCCGCGGCGCGCGTCGACTCGATTCTTGGCAACACGTGGCCAACCTGCGTGCCCGAAATTGCGCTGCTGGCGCTGCCTGCGTTTGCGGCGACGTTCTGGGCGATGCGCGGATTGGCGCCGACGCGTCTAGCTTTGGCCGGAGCCGCGGGCGGCCTGATGGCGGGTGGCATCGGCGCGATGATCTACGCGTTGCGCTGCCCTGAAATGGAAGCACCGTTTCTCGCGGTCTGGTACGTCGCGGGGATTGCCGCCAACGGGGTCGCTGGCGCACTGCTCGGGCCTCGATTGCTGCGTTGGTAAGCGGCGCTCGCGCTAGGCGTTATCCAGGGACGCGCAGCACCTCGCGGTAGCAGCCGCGGCGGTCTGGCGCATCGAGGTCTTGGCGCGGCAGAGCACGTCCAACAAAACGCAAACGCACCCCCGCTAGGCAGCTGCCGGAGCGTGCACAGGCGGTGTCACCCGTGCCGGCCGCGCACTACGAGGACGGCCGGTGTGCCCCTCGAGCGACGCGCGCAGTCGAGAGCGTGTGCGGAA
>JACCSD010000034.1 GCA_013813185.1 Burkholderiaceae bacterium | reverse complement strand
TGTCATCTTCGCGCGTCATGTCCTTGAGTCTGCGGGCGATCGTCTGCAGGATTTGGTCACCCACCGCATGCCCATGCGTGTCGTTGATACCCTTGAAGCCGTCAAGGTCGATGAACATCACAGCCAGAGACCAGTTGTGGCGCTTGGCCTGTGCGAGCCCGTGCTCAAGCCGGTCCTCAAACAGCATCCGGTTCGGAAGTTCGGTCAATGGATCATGAAGGGCGGCATGCCGCGCGGACTGTTCTTGTGCCTTGGCCGCGTCCAGCTCATGCTCGAGGACTTCCCGCTCGGCAACGTTCTCCATTAAAGCCTGGTTCACATGAGTCAACTCATCAGCGCAGTCCTGAACCTTGCCTTCGATTGTTTCGCTCCTTTGCAGCGCCTCCTCAACGACGGCGTGAGTTTGTTGCTTCTCCAGCCCGTCCTTTAGAACCGAATTCACGGAAGAAAGCTCGTCGGCGCACTCTTCGACTGACTCCTTAATACGCTCGCTTTTTTCCGCCACGACGCTCAATGGCTGTACCGGGTCTTTGCGAGTGATTCGCTGGGCGGCGGGAGAGGACATGAGTGCTCCTTTGCAGAGGAGGGGCATGTTACTTTTGCGCAGCGTTGACTTGCTGCGCATAACAGTCACCGCTGCCCCGATTTGATGGGTGTTTCCGGCCCTTATTAGCGGATTGCGAAGCGGCGTCTAGCCAGCTGTGCGGCTTTGGCGATTCCCTGCGTCGCTACGTCGAGGGCAGTGACGCGATGGCCTCGCTGTGCCAGCCAGACGCTGTTGCGCCCTTCGCCGTCGCCGATGCACAGCACGCGGCTGTTCGCACTCAGGCGCGACGCGGCCTGGACCAGGGAGTCATTCGGCGCAGTGCCATAGACAAAATCTTCGGTGGGGTAGCGCGCGTTCCAGAACTTCTGCAGCCGCTGCTGAACGCGGATCGGCGAAGGCGCCGTAGCGCTCATTGCCCCAGCTCCTCGGCCTGGCGCAACAACCCCTGTGCGCGCAGTAGCACAGGGCGATCGATCATCTTTCCGTCGAGTGCGACAGCAGCGCCGTCAGCATGTTCCGCAGCGGCGACAACGCGGTGCGCCCACGCAATCTCTTCCGCGGTGGGACTGAAGGCATCGTTGACCGGCTTCGCCTGGCGCGGGTGAATACACAGCTTGGCGCCGAACCCGAGCCGGCGTGCACGTTGTGCATCGGCTTGCAGCGCAGTCGGATCGTCGATCGCGGTCGATACGCCGTCGACTGGTGGCCCCAGTCGCGCCAGTCGCGACGCCAGCACCAGCTGCGAGCGATATAGCAGCAGTTCATCGCCATCGCCGCTGATGCCCAGGTCGAGCTGCAGGTCGATTGAGCCGAACACCAGCCGCTGCACGCCAGCGGTCGCGGCAAGCTGGCGCACGCACTCGATGCCCACCGCGGTTTCAATCAGCGGCAGCAGTGATGCCGACGGCGCGGCGGCGCGCACGCATGCGAGATCGGCAGTGCGTTCGGCCTTAGGCAGCATCACCGCGCTGACACCGGGTCGCGCCGCCAGCGCCAGGTCATCGGCGAACCATTCGGTATCGACGCCGTTGATGCGCACCACCACCGGTCGGTTGCCGGCATCCAGCCAATTCGCCAGCGCCTCACGCGCGGCAACCTTGGCGTTGGGTGCGACCGCATCTTCGAGGTCGATGATCACTGCATCAGCGCCGCTCGCCTGCGCCTTCGCGAAGCGCTCCGGCCGGTCGGCAGGAACGAACAGATAAGAGCGCGCCCACATCTGCGTCAGTCGAAAATGAAGCCGACGCGCGATGTGGTGCGCAGCGACCGGATCCGTTCGATCGCGCGCTGCATCGCGGCGGCGCTCGCGCCGCCGCGGTAAGTGGCCAGGCTTATTGCCTTGTCCTCCAGTTCGGTCCGCGTCAGCGCGTTGCCGGGATCGCCCTTCGGTTCGTTGACGCGCGCCTGCAGCGTGCGGCCGTCGCGAGTTTGCACTTCGACCTTGCCGATCCAGCGCGCCGGATATGCCGCATCGACCTCGGGATCGAGTTGCATCGCGACCCGCCTGCAGAATGCAGTCACCGCCGGATCGCGCCAGTGTTCGTCGAACTCGGTCACGCCCGCTCGCCCATGCACCGCGATCATTCCGAGCACGGTGCCCATCGAGAACTTCGACTGGTGCACGGTCTGCGGATCGACCACCGGTCCGAGGACGTCGATCGCGCCCTGGTGCACCAGCGCTTTCACTGCGGCGAGATCGGCAGCCTTCAGGCCGTGCGTTCGCATCAACTGGTGCAGAGCATCGGCCGCCGGGTGCGTATGCCGGCACGACGCATGGAACTTGAACGACGTTTCCGCGAGCGCCCAGCGCGTGCCGAGGCGGTCGGTCAGCCGCGACGCATCGGCGTCGCGCGACATGCCCGCCGCCATGCCCTGCGCGCCGTCGAAAATGCGCTGCGCGCCGGTAAATCCATCGGCGGCGAGGTACGCGGCGGTCAGGCCCGCGCCGACGGCATGCGCGGTATGTAACTGCTTCGAATCCGCCGCGTCACGCAGGAACTCCCACAAACCGGCCGATTGTGTTCCCGCCGAGCCGAAAGCGTGCGTCATTTGTTGCGGCGACAAACCGAGCAACTGGCCCACCGCCGCTGCCGCCGCCAATGTGCCGGCGGTGCCGGTCGTGTGAAACACCTTGTAGTGCGAGCGGCCGAGAAATTCGCCGACACGAATGCCGACTTCGTAGCCCGCAACCGCGGCCACCAGCAGGTCGGCGCCGCTTCGACCGAGCGCCTGCGCCACCGCGAGCGCCGGCGGAAACACGACGGTGGCGGGATGGAACACCGAGCTGTTGTGCAGGTCGTCTTGTTCGGCGACGTGCGACGAGGCCGCGTTGGCGACCGCCGCCGCCAGCGGGCTGGTGCGGCGGCGGTGGATCAGCACTTCGCTCGGGCCGTCCGCGGGCGCCATGGATTCGGCGAAGCGCGCGATCGATTCGACCGCGCGCGCGCCCTTGCCGGCGAGTGCAGAACCCAGCCAGTCGATCAGAAAGTCTTCGGCCCCGTCGAGTACTGCGGCAGGAATAGCGTCGAGCTTCAGATTTGCAGCAAAGTTAGCCAACGCCTGGCCGGCATGCATGGAGTTCACTGGATTGGCGGCAAGGTTGGCCAGAGCCTGGCCCGTATGGTGGTCGTTCATCGGAGTGCCTTCGGTTTCAGATCGCACCATCGGCGCGAAGCTGCTCGATCTGTTGCGGTTTCAGGTTTAGTTCGGCCAGCAGCGCCTCGGTGTGCTGGCCCAGTGCCGGCACCGCATCCATCCGCACCTTCGAAGCGTCGGAAATCCCCGGTGGCAGCAGCGCCGGCACCGGCCCGGCCGGCGTGTCAACGTCGACCCAGCGACTGCGCGCCTGCAACTGTGCGTGCGCCCACACGTCCTGCATCGCGTTCACGCTGGCATTGGCTATCTGCGCTGCATCGAGTCGTGCGACGACCTGCTCGGCCGTCAACCCCGAAAATACTTCGACGATCAGACGGCGCAACTCTTCGCGGGCGGCGACTCGCTTGGCGTTCGATGCGAATCGTTCGTCGCTGACCAGCGCCGGTTGCTCGAGCACGCTGCGGCAGAACACCCGCCACTCGCGTTCGTTCTGCAATCCGAGCATCACGATCTTGCCGTCGCCGGTGGTAAACGGCCCGTATGGATAGATGGTTGCGTGCGCAGCGCCGGCACGCGGCGGCGGCGCCGCGCCGTCGAATGCGTAGTACAGCGGATAACTCATCCACTCGACCATGCTTTCTAGCATCGACACGTCGATGCGTTGGCCCAGGCCGGTCTTGCTGCGTTCGATCAGCGCCGCGAGGATGCTCGTATAGCCGTACATGCCGGCGGCGATGTCGGCGATGGAACAGCCGGCCTTGGCGGGTTCGTCGGCGGTCCCGGTGATGGAGAGGAATCCGGATTCGCTCTGGATCAGAAGGTCATAGGCTTTCTTGTCACGGTACGGACCCGGCGAGTCCGGATTATCGCCATAGCCGGAAATGTCGCACACGATCAGCTGTGGGTATTTGCCGTGCAGTGCGTCGAACGACAGTCCCATGCGAGCGGCGGCGCCTGGAGCGAGGTTCTGCACCAGCACGTCGGCCCTGGCCAGCAGGCGGTTTAGAACCTCGCCGGCCAGCGCGTGCTTCAGGTCGAGGGTCAGGCTTTCCTTGGTCCGGTTGGTCCAGACGAAGTGCGAGGCGAGCCCGCGCACCCGGGCGTCGTAGGCGCGCGCAAAGTCGCCAACGCCGGGACGTTCGACCTTGATGACGCGCGCGCCGAGGTCGGCCAGCTGGCGCGTGCAAAACGGCGCCGCGATCGCATGCTCGAGTGTTACCACGGTGATGCCCTGCAGCGGCAGCATCTTCGAATTCCTCAGAACGACCGCGGCAGTCCGAGCAGGTGCTCGGCGACGTAGCTCAGGATCAGGTTGGTCGAGATCGGTGCCACCTGGTACAGCCGTGTTTCGCGGAATTTGCGCTCGACGTCGTATTCGTGCGCGAAACCGAAACCGCCGTGAAACTGGATGCAAGCGTTGGCGGCCTCCCAGCTGGCCTTCGCCGCAAGGTACTTGGCCATATTGGCCTGGCCGCCGCAGGGCTGGCGGGCGTCGAACAATTCGCACGCCTTCCATCGCATCAGGTTGGCCGCTTCGATCTCGATATAGGCTTCGGCGATCGGAAACTGGACGCCCTGATTCTGACCGATCGGACGTCCGAACACGACTCGCTCGCTTGCGTACTGTGTCACGCGGTCGATGAACCAGTGGCCGTCACCGATGCATTCGGCGGCGATCAATGTCCGTTCGGCGTTCAGCCCGTCGAGGATGTAGCGAAAGCCCTGGCCTTCTTCGCCGATCAGATTTTCGGCGGGGATCTCGAGGTTCTCGAAGAACAGTTCGTTGGTTTCGTGGTTGACCATGTTGGCGATCGGACGCACGGTCATGCCGCTTCGCTCGGCCGCACGCAGATCAACCATGAAGATCGACATGCCTTCCGATTTTTTCTTCACTTCGGCCAGCGGCGTCGTGCGCGCCAGCAGGATCATCCAGTCGCTGTGCTGCACGCGCGAGATCCACACCTTCTGGCCGTTGATCACGTAGCGGTCGCCCTTTTTTGCGGCGGTGGTCTTGATCTTCGTGGTATCGGTCCCGCTGGTGGGCTCGGTCACGCCCATCGACTGCAGCCGCCATTCACCGGCTGCGATCTTCGGCAGGTAGTGGTCCTTCTGCGCAGCGCTGCCGTGGCGCAGCAGTGTTCCCATGTTGTACATCTGCCCGTGGCAGGCGCCGGCGTTGCCGCCGCTGCGGTTGATCTCTTCCATGATCACCGAGGCTTCGGTCAGGCCCAGCCCGGAACCACCGTACTCCTGTGGAATCAGCGCCGCCAGCCAGCCGGCTTGCGTCAGCGCGTCGACGAACTCGGCGGGATACGCGCGCTGCGCGTCGATCCTGCGGTGATACTCGGCCGGGAACTCGGCGCACAGCGCGCGCACGGCGTCGCGGATGTCCTGGTACTGGTCGGTGGCGGTTTTCAGCATCGGATGATGGTGATCAGATGATTTCGGCATTCGCCTGCATTGCCAATGCGCCCTCGTGGTTGCGCGCCCACAGCTGGAAGCGCCGGTCGCCATCGGGCTTTCCGCAGACACTGAAACGGTGAATATCAAAGACGGGTGTGACGGCCTTGAAGTCGAAGCGCTGCACGTTTGCATCGGGGTGCTGGCGGCGCAATAGGTCGAGCAGCAGCGTCGCGATCAGCGGGCCATGCACGATCAAGCCCGGATAGCCCTCGACTTCGGTCACGTAGCTGCGGTCGTAGTGGATGCGATGGGCATTGAAGGTCAGTGCCGAGTAGCGGAACAGCAGCACCGGGTCGGGCATGATCTCGCGCACGAAGGTTTCGTCGGTCGGCGCCGGCTTCGTCTTAGCGGGCCTCGCACCGGCCGGCGGCAGGTCGCGATAGACGATGTCGTGCTCCTCGGTCAGCGCGACGCCGCGCGCATTGGCGATGGCGTTATTCACCGTCACGAACACCAGCGAGCCGCTGTGGCCCTGCTTGACCTTGATGTCGGCGATGCACGAGGTGCGCGTAACGTCATCGCCGACGCGCAGCGGATCGATGAACCGCAGCCGCCCGCCGGCCCACATGCGGCGCGCCAGCGCCGGCGGCAGAAAGCCGCCGCGCCGCGGATGGCCGTCGGGGCCGATCTCGGTGGTGCGCGCCAGCGGCGTGAAATACAGCCAGTGCGCCAGCGGCGGCAGCGGATCACCGGTGTGCGGCGCCGGATCGTCTCGGTCGAGCGTCGCCGAAAGCGCGGCGAGCGGGGCAGCGGTGATGTGATCGATCCGCTGCTCTTCGCGCCCGATCCACTGCTGCCAGCGATTGAGTTCAGCGTTCATCGTTTCGCGCGCACTCAGTGTAATGCGGGGCCTACCCGATTGCTGCGACACGGAGATACCTGAATTATTCCTGGCAGTCCGCATAAA
>JACCSD010000252.1 GCA_013813185.1 Burkholderiaceae bacterium | reverse complement strand
TTTCGACAAATCGCGCAACTTCGTGTGCGCTCGAGCGTGCTAGGGGCAAGCCCCACTCGATGTAGCCATAACCGGTATCCGGCGAAGAGGGTTCGATTCCGAACAAAACCAGCCGGCCTTCGCGCTGAGCGAGCGCAGCGGCGTCAGCGACAGCGTCTCCGAATTCCGCGGGCTTATCGATCAAGTGATCGGCGGCCAATACGACCAGCACGACATCGGATCCGAACTTTGCCTGCGCCCAGAGTGCCGCGAGCGCGACCGCCGGTGCCGTATTTCGTCCGACCGGCTCGAGCAACAGCGAGATCTGCCTCGCGCCAGTCTCGTCCATCAGCTCTTCGGCGGTCTTGTACGAGTACGCCATGTTGGTCACGACGGCGGCGTGCGAAACGCCGGGCAGCGCGCACGCGCGTTCCCACGTCAGCTGCAGCAGGCTCTTGCCGCCGGCGATTTTCATGAAAGGCTTTGGCAATGCCTCACGCGAAACCGGCCACAGCCGAGTGCCGGAGCCGCCGGACAGGATGACTGGAAGCAATTGCATTGATTCCTTTCTTTGTTCGTGACCGCACGGCCGAGCGGCTAAGGAACGCTGAGTTTAACGGCGCGCTTTAGTTAGTCCGAGCGCTGGAGCACGATGTAGGCAAAACTTGCGCCGCCACTGACCCTCGCACGCGCTGCATAACAAGGTTGATTCTTTCTCGCATCCGAGATGCGCGAAAAGTCTTGATTTCAGGGCATTCCGGTAGGATTATCGCGCATCTGACATGCGGGATAATCCATGGCTCTCTATCTAGTCGGAGAGGCGATCGACTCTAAGCGGGCCCATCTTCGAGCCCAAGCGGGCGAGCTGATTCAGCTTACCCGCGGCGTCTATGTCGACCAGGCTGGCGACATCGAGGTCACGATCCTCGGTCATGCTGTCCGCATCGCCCGCTATCTTTACCCGACGGCTTATTTATCGTCTGCCTCCGCTGCGCTACTCGGACCTGCCCCCGATGGGCGTCTTTTCATCAGTGGTCGTCGCAACCAGCGCACCCGGCTGCGAACTCTGGAAATCATTCAGAACGTCGCGCCCCCGCATCCCTCCACCGCACCCTCCGTCGTCGGGGACGATATGGGAGAACTGCGCGTCGACGTCTCATCGCCTCGCCAGCGCTTCCTCGAAGCATTCCGCCTGCGCAGCGAGCACGCGACCGCGATCACCGACCCGCTTCGCGCCGAGATGGCGGCGCGTCTTATCGAAGAGTACCGATCGCCCCAGGCGGCGGCCGACGCTGTGTGGACACTGGCTCGCGAGAACGAGTGGTACCGCGAAGGGGAGGGTGCCGAACGGTACTTGTTAGCCCGGCCGTTTAAGGACAAAGCGCCCGTCAACAAGGCGGCTCTAAATCGCTTGGTGGCGTGGCACGGCGAACCACTCGGACGTCTTAACCACGACGGCTTTGAGTGGCGGTGGACACCCACCACGAGGAGCGGACCACCGCTCGTGCGTCAGGCCGCACCCGGAAAGCTGCCTGCCTTCATTGAGTCACTTCTACCCGAGGGCTGGCTCGCCCAGGTCCTGCACGAGCGCGATGAACGCGACGCCCTGAAGCACGGCAAGCGCTTCATGTCGAACATTGCGGTTGTGCAGAGTCGAGAGGAACTCGATCTCTTACCACCCGACATCCTCCAGGTGCAACTCGGCGCCTTCCTGGATTCAGGCCGCTTCACTGGGCGCTACGCTGGTCCGGCGCGCGGCCAGATCGCGGAAACCTTTGAGCAGAACCTCGCCCTCCTCTTCTCGCGTGCTGAGACGCCTCGACTCTCGGGCGTCCAGATCAAAGCCCCCATGAGCCTGATGGCGGACGGCACACTCACTCCCGCCATCGACCTACCGTTCACGCACATCCTGAAGCCATCCGGCACGGCGGGGTTCGAGACCCTTGCGGTCGTCGAATGGCTCTGTCTGGAACTAGGCCGCGCCGCTGGCTTCGAGGTTCCCGCGGCGGCGCTGATCGACATGTCCGATGGCATGGCGCCGGCGCTCGTCGTCGAACGGTTCGACATTCGTCGCGGGCCGGAGGACCGGCGGTTGCTCGCCATGGAGGACTTCTGCTCGATCCTCGACTTGCCGACTTCCGCCAAGTACGACGGCACGATCGAGCGGATAGCTCGAGGACTTCGGCCGCTGTCCACCGAGCCGGCCGCGGATCTGCAGATCCTGTTTCGGCGCGCAATGTTCGCTTGGCTGATCGCCGACGGCGACATGCATCTGAAGAATCTTGCGCTCCTGAAGATCGCGTCGCGTGGCTCCCGGCGGTTCGAGACGGTGAGGTTCGCGCCCGTTTTCGACGTGGTCACGACACGCGTCTTCCCGGGGCTCGCGGGAGACCGAATGGCGCTGAAACTCAACGGCAAGGACGATCGGCTGACTCCGAAGGATTTTCTGACCCTAGCGCGCACCATCGAATTGCCGGTCGCCCGGGCCGAGGCGGCGATCGCGCAGGTCGCCTCGCGCGTCCGCGACGCGGTCCCGACCTTGGCGCTACCGGACTTCGCCAGACGTTCGAAGGCCAACCGGTCGGCGGCGGATCGAGTGAAAGCGATCGTTCTGGAGCGCTCGGAAGCTTTCGCATAAGAGCGCCGCTCCGATCGACGGCTCGTCGGCATTAGATCGACACCCGCCTCAACGCGAAACGGGCAGAGCCGCGTGCCGGAGCTACCGGACAGGATGCTTTGAAGCAACTGCATTGATTCTTTTGCCTCTGGTGCGCGGGTCGCGCAGCCGAGCAGCATACGAAGAACGCTGGAGCTAACGACGCGCTTTAGTCCGTCCGCTGGAACGTGAAGTTAAGCGGATGGTTTCACGAGTGACTGCCAGCAAGCTGCCGAGAGCCGGATTTACCACCTCCGAAGTGGGAAGTGCTTTAAATATCTCCGGCCGCAGTACGACCACATTGCTTCCTTGTGCGTACTGGCGAAAGTACTTGCCGCGTACGCCTTTGCCGAGTTGCTCTCGCTTGAGCACCGGGATGTCCTCAGCCTTTGCTGTAGATGTTTTCTTCATAGCGATTCGCCTTTCTGGCGACAGCTAGAATCGTTCTCACCTGGTGCAAGTCATTCACATGCAGCTTCCCGATTCATCTATCTTCAAGGCTTACGACATCCGCGGCATCGTCGACCGGACGCTGACGCAGTCGGCAGTGCAATCGATCGGTTCGGCCCTCGGCTCGCTTGCAACGGAAAGCGCGGTGACCTGCATCGCGGTCGGCCGCGATGGCCGGCTGTCCGGCCCCGCGTTGCGCGATGCACTGATCGAAGGCATCGCCAGCACCGGGATCGACGTGATCGATATCGGCATGGTGCCGACGCCGGTGCTTTACTTCGCCACGCATCATTTGAAGACCGGTTCAGGCGTTTCGATTACCGGCAGTCATAACCCGCCCGAATACAACGGGTTGAAAATGATGATGGCCGGTGCGACTCTGTACGGCGACGGCATTCAGGCGCTGCGGCAGCGGCTTGAGGAGGGCCGCGTCGTGAGCGCGGCTCGTGTTGGGCCGCGCAGCAGCGTTGACGTCGTGCCGGCGTATCTGAGCGCCATCACGTCCGACGTCGGGCTGGCGCGGCCGATGAAGATTGCGATCGACTGCGGCAACGGGGTCGCGGGCGCGGTGGCGCCAACGCTTTACCGCCGCCTCGGCTGCGAGGTCATCGAGCTGTTTTGCGACGTCGATGGAACGTTCCCGAATCATCATCCTGATCCCTCGCATCCCGAGAATCTGCAGGATCTGATTCACTGCCTGCGCGAAACCGACGCCGAGATCGGGCTTGCATTCGACGGCGACGGCGACCGCCTGGGTGTCGTTACCAAGGATGGCCAGATCATTTACCCGGATCGACAGATGATGCTGTTTGCGCAGAACGTGCTCGCGCAACATCCGCGCGGCGAGATCATTTTCGACGTCAAGTGCACGCGCCTGCTTGCGCCATGGATCCGCCAGCATGGCGGCCGGCCGACGATGTGGCGCACCGGTCACTCACTGATCAAGGCGAAGCTGAAAGAAACTGGTGCGCCGTTCGCCGGCGAGATGAGCGGCCATTTTTTCTTCAACGACCGCTGGCCGGGTTTCGACGACGGCCTGTACGCGGGCGCGCGGTTGCTCGAAATTTTGAGCCGGCATGCCGATCCTTCGGCAGTGCTCAATGGTTTGCCGGACGCGATCAACACGCCCGAGCTGCAATTGAAGACTGCCGAGGGCGAGAATTTTTCCTTGGTCGAGCGATTGCAGAAGGAAGGCCGATTCGCAGGAGCGCGGGAGATCATCAAGATAGACGGCGTCAGGGTGGAGTACGCGGACGGTTTCGGACTGGCTCGACCGTCGAACACGACACCGGTTGTGGTGATGCGTTTCGAAGGCGACGACGTGGCCGCGCTCGAGCGCATCCAGCGCGATTTCGGAGCGCAAATACTCAAAATAAAGCCGGACGCGCGCTTGCCGTTCGCATGACGGCGAAAAGCGTTCTGGTGACCGGGGGCGCAGGCTACATCGGCACCCACACGATGGTCGAGCTGCTCGCCAGCGGCTATGACGTTGTGTGTCTCGATAACTTCAGCAACAGTTCACCGGAAGCCATCAAGCGCGTCGAGAAAATCGCCGGTAAACGCGTGACGACGGTCATCGGCGATGTGCGCGATCGCGAAGTGATGTCGCGTGTGTTCAAGCGGCCGATCGACGGCGTCATTCATTTTGCGGCGCTAAAGGCGGTCGGCGAATCGGTTGCGCGGCCGGTCGATTACTACGGCAACAACGTCGGCGGCACGCTGGCACTGCTCGACGCGATGCACGAGCGCAAGGTGCAGCGGGTGGTATTCAGTTCGTCGGCTACGGTTTATGGCATTCCGGACAAACTGCCCATTGCCGAAGACGCCGCAGTGCGGCCGGTCAATCCGTACGGGCATACCAAGGCGATGGTCGAGCAGATACTGCGAGACTGGTGCGATGCCCGCGCCGAACATGCGGCAGTGTCGTTGCGCTACTTCAATCCGATCGGCGCGCATCCTAGCGGTGCGATCGGCGAGGATCCGCACGACGTGCCCAACAATCTTTTTCCGTTCATCACACAGGTGGCGGTCGGCAAGCTCGACAAGCTGACGGTGTGGGGCAATGACTGGCCGACGTTGGACGGCACCGGCGTGCGCGATTATCTGCACGTGATGGATCTGGCGCGCGGTCACGTTACCGCGCTTGAATACACATTTGCGCATACGGGATGCGCGACGGTCAATCTCGGAACCGGCCGCGCGACCAGCGTGCTGCAGATGATCGCGGCGTTCGAAGCCGCATCAGGCAAGAAAATTCCATACGTGATCGGCCCGCGGCGCACGGGAGATATCGCGGCCTGCTGGGCCAATCCCTCACTGGCGCAGCAACTGCTCGGCTGGCAGGCGAAGCAAAGCATCGAACAGGCATGCGCCGACGGCTGGCGCTGGCAGCAGAGCAATCCGAACGGATATCGCAGCTGAGCACGCTGAGGTTGCACAATCCCGCCCTGTGCGAATCCTGATCGTCAAGACGTCCTCGATGGGCGACGTCGTGCATGCATTGCCGCTGGCAGCCGATATCGCGCATGCCCTTCCGGCGGCGCAGATCGACTGGTTGTGCGAAGAAGCATTTGCGTCGATCCCGGCACTGAGTCACCACATCAGTGAGGTACATCGGGTGGCGCTGCGACGTTGGCGGAAGCGCCCCTTCGACCCAGCGGTGTGGCGTGAGGTGCGCATCGCGAAGAGTGCGTTGCGCGATGCTGACTATGACCTCGTGCTCGACGTGCAGGGCTTGACGAAGAGCGCGTGGCTGGCTCGCTGGACCGGCGCGCAGGTTGCCGGCTTCGACTCCTCTACCGCACGCGAAGGCATTGCCGCCCACTTTTATCAACGTCGCTTTGCGGTGCCTCGCAGTCTGCACGCCATCGAACGCTGCCGTCGGCTCGGCGCGGCGGCGCTCGGTTATCCGATCACCGGCGAGCCGCGCTTCGGCATCGCGTTGAACGCCGCACCGGCTACTAGAGACCAAGCAGCGGTCCTGCTCGTTAACGCAAGCCGTGCCAGCAAATTGTGGGACGAGGAGGGCTGGCTTGCTGTCGAGTGCTGGCTGGCGCAGCAGGGGATTGCGAGTGTGCTTTTCTGTGGCACGGCTGCCGAGCGATCGAGAAGCGAATTGCTCGTGTCGCGAATGCAGCGCGCCAAGGTGGGTCCGCCCTCATCGCTCGCCTCGATCGCTGTCACGCTTTCGACGGCGCCGATCGTGATCGGGCTCGATACCGGATTGACGCATCTGGCGGCAGCGCTCGGGCGGCCGACGGTGGGCATTTTTTGCGACTACGACCCCGCATTGGTCGGGCTGACCGGCGATGCGGACGCG
>JACCSD010000216.1 GCA_013813185.1 Burkholderiaceae bacterium | reverse complement strand
CAAGCGTTGGGCGGAGATGGCCTGCCTTGGGGGCGTCGCCCGAGGAACGGAGCAACGCCGGGGGTGTTGAGCAAAAAAACGCTTTAGCCTTTTTTTGCGCCGGCGTTGTGAGTACCGCAGAGGTGGGCACTTCAGTGCCCGACGCCCAGGCAGGCCAGCTCCGCCCAACGCTTGCGCACCGCCACGGCGGCAGCTCCGCCCGATCCTTGCGCGAGCCTTCGGCTCCAACGCGCGCGTTCTGCAAGCGCGTGTCGCACGGCAGGATTGCCAGGGAATTGGCTGCGCTGCACCCGCCAGCACTCTTCATTAATTTCTCTCGCGCTCCTCTATGATCCGGCGCCATGGCTTCCAGGCGTTTGTTTCGTCGTCGTCGCTCGACTGGTGACGAACTTTCGTTCGGGCCGCGCTCTGCGGCGATGCGCAATCCGGAGCGCGAGGTTCACTATTTTCGGATTCGCATTGCGGTCGCAACCGTATTCGTGCTGGCGGCGTTCATCACGCTGCTCGCACGCCTCGCGTGGCTGCAAGTCGTCAAGCACGACGCCTACCTGGCGCAGGCCGAGCTCAACCGCACCGCGATTTTGCCGGTGGCGCCGAATCGTGGATTGATCAAAGATCGCAACGGCAAGATCATCGCGCGCAACTACTCGGCGTACACGCTGGAGATCACGCCCGAGGGCCTGCGCGATCACGAGAAGACGATCGATCAGCTGGCGCAGGTGATCGAAGTGCAGGGGCGCGATCGGCGCCGCTTCAAGAAGCTGCTCGAAGACAGCAAGCGGTTCGACGCGATTCCGATCCGCACGCGGCTCACCGACGCCGAGGTTGCACGGTTCAGCGCGCAGCGCTACCGCTTTCCGCATGTCGAGTTGCGTGCGCGACTGTTTCGCGACTATCCGCTGGGCGAGAGCGCGGCGCACCTGATCGGCTACATCGGCCGCATTTCGCCCGGCGACATGGAGCGCATCGAGAAACGCGGCGACGCGACCGCGTACCAAGGCACGCACCATATCGGCAAGGTCGGCATCGAGCAGAGCTACGAAGCCGAGCTGCACGGCACGGCCGGACACGAGGAAGTCGAGATCACGGCCGGAGGCCGCGCGGTGCGCACGTTGTCGCGTACGGCTTCGATGCCAGGCAACAATCTGGTGCTGTCGGTCGACATTGAACTGCAGAAGATCGCGGAAAAAGCATTCGGCGACCGGCGCGGTGCGCTGATCGCGATCGAGCCGAAGACCGGTGACGTGCTGGCGTTCGTCGCGATGCCCACGTTCGACCCGAATCTGTTCGTCGACGGCATCGATCCAAAGAGCTGGGACGAGCTGAACAACGATCCCGACAAGCCGCTGCTGAATCGCGCGCTGCGCGGTACGTATCCGATCGGCTCGACCTACAAGCCGTTTTTGGCCCTCGCCGCCCTTGAGACCGGAAAGCGCCGGGCTGATCAGGTGATCCAGGACAACGGCGTGTTCGTATTCGGCAACCGCCGCTTCCGCGATTCGAACAAGGTCCCACTGGGGCCGGTCGACCTGAAGCGCTCGATCGTCAAGTCGAGCGACGTGTACTACTACATGCTGGCCAATGACCTCGGCGTCGACACGATGCACGATTTCATGAAGCCGTGGAGCTTCGGCCAGATCACGGGCATCGACGTCGAAGGCGAGCAGATGGGGCTGCTGCCGTCGACTGCGTGGAAGGAGCGCCGCCTTAAGCAGAAGTGGTATCCGGGCGAGACGATCTCGCTCGGTGTCGGCCAGGGGTACAACGCGTTCACGCTGCTGCAGCTGGCGCACGCGACGGCGACACTGGTCAATGACGGCGTGGTGATGAAGCCACATCTGGTCAAAGCGGTGGAAGACGCGCAATCCGGCGAGATGCGACTGACGGTCCCGCAGGAGAGCTACCGGATACCGATCAAGCCCGAGCATCTGAAACTCGTGCGCGAGGCGATGGTCGAGGTCAATATCAGCGGCACCGGGCGGCGCGTGTTCGAGGGCGCGCCGTACAAGGTGGGTGGCAAGACGGGAACCGCGCAGGTGATTTCGATCAAGCAAAATGAAAAGTACGTCGAGAGCCGTGTTGACGAACGCCACCGCGATCACTCGCTTTTCATCGCGTTCGCGCCGGCCGACGATCCGATAATCGCCCTGGCCGTCATCGTTGAAAACGGCGGTTTCGGGGCGCGCGCCGCGGCGCCGATCGCGCGCCAGGTGATCGACTACAAGCTGCTCGGCAAGACACCGAACGCGCCCGCAAAGGAAGGCCCGGACGAAGAAGTGCCGTTGCCCGGCGCAGCGGTGCGGGTTCAGGCGGCAGCACCGCCGCCGGTCAACACGATGGCGGTAACCCAGTGAACAACGCCACCATCGCGCAGCGCATCGGCGGCATCGCTCGACCGTACCTCGCGGTGTTCGACCCGGCGCTGATGGCAATCGTCGGCAGCCTCGGCGTGATCGGCCTGATCACGCTGTACTCCGCTGGCAATGACTTTCCGTGGCGCGTGACCGACCAGATTCGCAATTTCGGCATTGCGTTTGCGGTGCTGTTCATGGCCGCAAATGTTCGGCCGCAATGGCTGCTCCGGCTGGCGCTCCCCGTGTACATCATCGGCGTCGGCCTTTTGATTGCGACCGAAATCAGCGGTGAGACCGTCAAGGGCGCGACCCGCTGGCTCGACATCAAGGCGACGCGCATTCAACCGTCCGAGATCATGAAGCTCGGCGTGCCGATGATGCTGGCGTGGTACTTCCACAAGCGCGAAGGGGCTCTGCGCGGTTACGACTTTTTGGTCGCAGCGATTCTGCTCGCGGTGCCGGTCGTGCTGATCCTGAAACAGCCTGACCTTG
>JACCSD010000018.1 GCA_013813185.1 Burkholderiaceae bacterium | reverse complement strand
GCTTCGGCAAAGCACGCAGCCGAGTCGCAGACAGCGGCGGTCATGGAGCAGGCGCGGTCCAGCTACTTGCGTGCACTGGAAGACGCGCAGGCCAATCAACTCGATGCGCTCGCGATCGATGCGCTGCACATGCTTGCGTTTGTCGACACGGCCGCGGCCGACCAGTTGAAATGGGGCGAGCAAGCGCTGGCGATTGCGCTGGCCTCATCGCAGCCTGCGGCACGCCAATGGGAAGCGTCATTGCGCAACAACATCGGCGTCGCCCTGCACCAGCTGCAACGATACGACGAAGCACTCGTTCAATTTCAGCGGGCGGCGGTGCTGCGCGAGCGTGCCGGCGATGCGAACGCCACGCGCGTCGCGCACTGGATGGTCGGATGGACTTTGCGCGCGCTGAGTCGGTTCGATGAAGCGCTGGAGATTCAGCTGCGACTGGAACGCGAATGCGAAGCGGCAGGCGTGCCGGACCCCTATGTCTTCGATGAACTGGAAGCTCTGTCTCGCGCTCGCGGTGACGATGCCGGGGCGCAGCAGTACGCCGAAAGAAGACGACAGTTGACGCGGTGAGCTCATGTCTCGGCAAAGTGAGTTGGTCGAACGGAGGAAGGATGCGCACGCGACTTACGCAGAAGCTTTGTATTGAGCATCCGATCATCTCTGCACCGATGGGCCTTGCGGCTGGCGGCAGGCTGGCGGCTGCAGTCACGAAGGCAGGTGGGCTGGGCCTGATCGGCGGTGGCTATGGCGATTCGGAGTGGCTCGAGCGGGAGTTCGCCGCTGCGGGAGATGAACGCATCGGTTGCGGATTCATCACCTGGTCGCTGGCGCAGAAACCGGATCTGCTTGATTTCGTGCTTGCACACGAGCCCGCGGGCGTGATGCTCTCGTTCGGTGCACTCGCGCCCTTCGCGCAGCGGATCAAGGAGGCCGGCGTGATGCTGATCTGCCAAGTGCAGACGCTTGCGCTCGCGCGCGAGGCGGTCGCCGCCGGAGCTGACATCATCGTGGCGCAGAGCGCCGAAGCGGGTGGCCACGCGATTGAGCGTGCCACCTTTACTGGTGCCCGAGATCGCCGACTATCTCGCGGGCGCAGCGCCGGATACGTGTTGGTCGCCGCCGGCGGCGTCGCCGACGGGCACGGGCTCGCGGCGGCTCTGATGCTGGGCGCCGATGGCGTGTTGGTCGGTTCGCGCTTCTGGGCGAGCACTGAAGCGCTCGTGCAGCCGGAACTTCAGGCGGCAGCGGTCGCCGCCGACGGGGATTCGACGATCCGCACGACCGTCGTCGACATTGTCCGCGGATACGACTGGCCGCCGCCGTTCACAGCGCGCGTCATCAAGACGCGCTTGACCATGGACTGGCACGGGCGCGAGGGCGAGCTCGCGCAGCCTGCCGTCCAGGAGCGTGAGAAGGCGCGCTACTGGAAAGCCTTCCATGCAGGCGACGTCGAGAACACCTGCGTGCTGGCCGGTGAGGCGGTCGGGCTCATCCGCGACGTTGTGCCGGCCGGCAAGATTGTTCGTCGCATGGTCGAAGAGGCAGAGGCTCTGCTCGCACGTTCAGCGGATACGCTCGGGAGCGTTTCGATATAGCGCCGGTCTCGGGTGCGCGCGAGCTGACGCGCTGCATCGAGCAATTGGATGGAGGTACCAGCGATGCGTATCGCGGTGATGGGGTCGGGCGGACTGGGCGGGTACTTCGGTGCCCGTCTGTGCAACGGCGGTGCCGCCGTGCACTTCGTGGCGCGCGGCAAACATCTTGAGGTCATGCGCAGCGAAGGTTTGCGCCTTGAAGGGCCGGTCCCCCTTCACCTTCCGCGCGTCAACGCAACTGATGACCCGGGCGAGATCGGCGCTGTCGACCTGGTGATGTTTTGCGTGAAGCTATGGGATACCGAGTTGGCGCTGAAACAGATCCGCCCGTTGGTCGGCCCCGACACGGCGCTGATCTCGTTCCAAAACGGTGTACTTAAAGACCAGTACCTGCGAGCCGCCTATGACGAATCGCACATCATGGGCGGTGTGGGCTATGTCGCGACGACCATCGACCGGCCGGGGGTCATACGCCAGACCGGGCCGATGCAGCGGCTGCTGTTCGGCGAGTTCAATGGCGCGCCTTCTGCGCGGGGGCAGGCGCTGTTGACGGCCTGTCTCGCAGGCGGCATCAACGCAGAGTTGTCCG